>JBJEIV010000383.1:0-7250 GCA_051877395.1 Candidatus Ornithomonoglobus sp. | reverse complement strand
TAAATTCTCCATGGAAACATTTTACACGAGAATTTACTTTGGCAATTAAGAAAAAACTAAAAAAGTACTGCACAAAAAGCTGCACATATTGCAATTGTATTTCATTTGTGGTAAAATTATAATATGCAGGCGGGTAAGAAATAACGAACAGAAAGAGGGTGATAAGAAAAATACGGCGAAAGTCAAAGGCCGCGATGAAGCGGAAAATCAAACAATTTAATATTAAAATTCTGCAAACAAAATTAAAAAAAGGAGTAATGACAATGAAGAAAAAACTGATCAGTCTGCTGATAACAGCGGCGATGATTATGACATTTCTGCCGGTGACGGTTTCGGCGGCGGAAAGCATTAATATCGGCGAATATGTGCAGATGGGTACATATTACGGCGCGCCGATACTGTGGCGGTGCGTGGATATAGATGAAAACGGACCGCTTATGCTGAGTGATAAAATAATCTGCATAAAGCCGTTTGACGCTGCGGGGGACAACACAAGCGGCTCGCACGGACGGGGGTATAATGACGGTGAGTATCGTAAACAATACGGCTCAAACTATTGGGCGGACAGCAATATTCGCTGCTGGCTCAATTCTGACGCGTCTGCCGGTAATGTAAACTGGACGTGCGGCAATGCGCCGACAGAGGATAAGGTATACCAAGGTTATAACGATTATGCGGACGAGGCGGGATTTCTTACTAATTTTACGCTTGGAGAGCGTAATGCGATTAAGCCGGTAACGCAGAAATCACTCCTTGACGGATATGAATATGATTCAAATAACAGAGACAGTAATTATCATAGAGATAATTCGGATATAAATGATGTATTACAGAATTATGATACCGCTTATTCGGAGCAGGTAACGGATTCTGTTTTTTTGTTGGACGTAAAGCAGGTAAATGCGGTATATAACAACAGTAATGTTTTGGGCGATAAATATTATGTAGGAGAACCGACGGAGCAATGCGTGTCTAACAGCGAATATGTCAGTTCAAGTTTAAGAACTGGAAATAAATGGTATTATTGGCTCCGCTCCCCGGACGCGTACAACAGTTATGGTAGTCACGATGACCGTTATGTCACCTCCGGCGGCTATGTTAGCAACCACAATGCATACCACGATAAGGTTGGTGTTCGTCCCGCTTTCTACTTAAATCTTTTATCTGCCTCCTTTACTTCCGGCAGCGGCACAGCGGCGGCTCCCTACACCGTGGAGGGCAGCGGCAGCTATACCCCTGCAACAGTGGCGCCTACCCCTACTCCCACCGCACAGCCAACCTCCCTCAAAATCTACTGCAACGAGCCGTCACTCTCGACAACAGTCGGCAACAGCTTTTTGATAGGCGCGGCACTTACGGACGAGGACGAAAACTACAGTTCTGCGTCGGGAATTACATTTGACGTGGAAGACAGCGGGATATTAAAGGCGGTAAAAACCACGGATGATGAAAATACGAGATATATAACCTTTAACGCAGTCGGCACAGGAACAACAACGATAAAAATCACTGACGGCAAATCGTGGCAGACTGCGGAGCTGCCGTTTACAGTGAATAAAGCAAGCGCTAATGCGTACACTATATACAATATACCAAATATCGGAAGCGATGATGCTAATTTTTATAATTTTACCGGACTTTATATAGACAGCTTCAAGGTGAACAATAAAAGTAACGGCAGCGCAGAGCTAAGCTTTGACGTCTATAATCAAAATCCGACATACGGCACGGTAGAGGTGTATGACGTTTCGGGAGAGTTGATTGATGCGGAGATTATCGGCAAGACTGCGTTTGAGACAAGCATTGTATCTATATGGGGAACCGTTACGGAAATCGGGAAGGATATTTCCGAGGGTGTATATAATCCTATGAGTTATAAAAGCTCAATACAGTCCAAGAAAACCGAAATAAGAAATCTGAGCGTACCGGCGGGAGGATATATAAAGATCAGTGTTGATACAAGAGAATCCTCTGTATGCGGAATAATTAACGCGCTTGATTTGATTTCTCAAACAAGCGGCCTTGTATCGAATGCAAAAAAACAGGAGGATGTTCCGAAAACAGCCATTGAAAAGCTGAAAAATAATGGAAACAAATTCCTTGAACAATATCAGACAAAATTTGTGAAAGAACTCACAAATAAAACAATTGGTTCAACAGAAGATTTGACATCATATCTCAGCAATATTGCAAACATGTTCTTAAACGGAGACCTGCGAGAGCTTGCAGTGTCCGTATTAGCGAGCTCCGCTGTAGGTACTGCAGAATCAGCGGTTATGGATTGGCTTAAACAGGCGGGAAATCCGGCTCAGGCAGGACTCAGCGCTTTCTGGAAAATTTCAAAGATAGATAATCTGATATACCAGACTGCAATGTTTGCAAAGAGAGCAAACTGCGGTTCAATAACAATTCAGGTACCTGACGGCAATGTGCGACGCTGCTCAGACATCACTGTAAAATGCACAATGAATAACAATACCGCCGTCGAGGTTTGCAGAACTGACATAAACGGCTCTTTATTGGCAACAATAAAGAATTTGAATAAAAACATTTTCGGCAGCAGTCAGATTATAGGATATGATATAAACCTTGTCGAGGACGGTGAGGTCATTCAGCCGGACGGTACTGCGGAAGTAACAATTAATATACCTGAGTGGATGCAAAGCGGTAAAAATATTTCAGTATACCGTGCGGAGAATGACGGAAGCGTTACGGACATGAACGGAAAGGTTAGCGGAGACGCAATTACCTTTGAAACAGATCATTTCAGCACATATATTCTTTCTGCGGATGGTATAGAGGTTGACCCGCCTGAAACCGCGGAGGGACAGACTGTAGTAAACGGCGATACCATCGTATCAGACTGGGCGGCGGAAGAGGTACAGGAGGCATTTGACGAGGAGCTTGTGCCGGATATACTTCATGGCGCAGACCTGACCAAAAAGGTTGACCGCGCGGAGTTTGCGGCGATCGCGGTAACGCTTTATGAGAACCTTTCAAAAAAGACGGCGCAGACCGGGGAAAATCCGTTTGGAGATATTTCCGGTAACTACTGCGAGAACGATATATTAAAGGCATATAATCTCGGTATCACAAACGGCATAACAAACGTGACCTTTGAACCGTCAACGCTTATTTCCCGCGAGCAGGTGGCGACCATGCTTACAAGAGCGTACAAGAAGTCGGAATTCCCCGGATGGACGCTTGAAACCGACGGCAATTACCCGCTAAACTACATGGGTGTTACAAAATACGCCGATGATGATGAGATTTCGGATTATGCAAGAGAATCCGTTTACTTCATGACGCGCTGGGATATTTTAAACGGCGTTGACGACAGTCATTTCGCGCCTAAGAATAACACGACCCTCGGCGAGTCCTACGGCTATGCAACGAGGGAGCAGGCAGTTGTAATAGCTCTCAGGAGCGCAAAGCATCTGTAATATAAAATTTTTGTGCCGTCCTGCAGGATGTTTTTGCAGGACGGCTTTTTGCAATTATCCGTTAAGTAATGCCGCCGCCAAGGCTCTTGCGATATACTCACCGGAGGACATCGCTTCATCAAGGGTATTGCCGTTGCTGCCTACTTCAAGCAGCAGAGAGCCTGTCGTAACGTGCATATTGAAGCGCTCGCGCCTGAGGTCTATCGGGCGCATCATTCCCGGATACATTATGTTTGCCGCGCTCTGCACCTTGCAGGCAAGGGAAAGGTTCTTCTGCCAGTATGGGTGATAAAGCCCCATGCTGTCTGTGCCGAGAACAAGCATGACCTGAGCGGTTTCCCTGCCGTTGATTTCCGCCGCAACGCGCAGCTTTGAACCGTCGCTGTATACATAGGCGTCGCGGTGAACGTCAAGCACCACCTTTATTGACGGATATTTTTCTATGTCGGATGTTATCGTGTTGAGCGCTCTTGTATATGAGCCTTGGTAGGTTGGATAGTCATGGATTGTTTTATCATGACAGCATTGTATGCCGTAGCTTTCGAGGGTTTCTGCGATAACATCGCCCACGGCGCACATATTATGCGCCTCATCGGTTGTCCGTTCTGATTCACCCGCCATTTCATCCCCTGTAAAGCATTCCGTTGTATGAGTGTGCATGATAAGAACCTCGGGGCCGGAATTATCGAGGCTTATTTCAAGCGGCTGGGCGCACAGCGCGTTAAGATCAACGTCATAATTTGTGGCGTTGTTCATTTTCAGTCCGTTGGCGGCAATAATCTGCTCATGCGTGGCAAGTTCATTGCCTGCGTATTCCTCCGGCTGCGGCGGCTTGGTCATAGCCGGTTCTTCGGTTTTCTCCGGCTGCTGCGTTACCTCTGGCGCCTGCGTGTTTCGTCCGGCTTCATCAAAAATTGCCGAGGAGCTTTCTATTATCGTTTCCGGTTTGTCCTTGTCAAAGCCGAGGATGCCGGAAATAAAGCCGGATAAATCGAACGGCTCGTCTTCCTTCGGTATTCCCTCGTCAAGTATTGCCCGGGATATTTCCGTACTGCCGGAAAACGCGGGCACAGCGGGAGGAGCAAGGCTTTTTGCCGCAAATATAAAGCCCGCGGCGGCAGCTATGCCGCCGGATATGATTCCCGCCCTTACGAGGGCTTTTTTAGTTATAACATATGTTCTGAACCGCCTCATTTATCGTCTTGTCCTTTCATTCCTTTGTACTTTATTCTTACGAGACGGAAAAGGATTTTATGACACAGAACAAAAAATAATCCTTGCATAATCTGTACAAGTATAGTATAATAAAGATAAGTGTTACGAAAGGAATCGGATATATATGAGTATAAATTTAAAACAGTCGGTAAAGTGTCCGAAATGTGAGCATATGTCGGACGTGACTGTATGGAGTTCAATAACGGTAAAGGACAGCCCCGACCTAAAAAAGGATCTTCTGGCGGGCAAGGTCAACATATTCCGCTGCCCGAACTGTGAGCAGGTGGGACTTATGCCGCATCCGATGCTTTACAGTGATGAGGATAAGCGGCTTATGATAACATTTTCACCGACCGATGACGCGGTGGTAAAGCAGCAGCTTTTTGAAAAGGTTCAGAGTTCATCGAAGGAATCGGGAGAGCTTGAAAAGCTTGAGGGCTATAATCTCAGATTTGTATCGGATTATAACGAGCTGCTCGAAAAGATATTGATTTTTGACAATGGCTTTAACGATAAGGCAATAGAGGTTATAAAGCTCATGATTTTGTCGCAGGATATAGACAAGAGCGAGCAGAGGAACTGCCGCTTCGGAAAAGTTGAAAACGGTAATATGGAATTTATGATACATGACTTTATAGAAAATCAGGTATACACCTCACAGGTGCCGATAGAGACTTATAACACAATATGGCAGAGCCTTAGGGAATCGGGAGTAAAACCGTATTCCTTTGACTGGGAGATAGTTGACGGAGCGTATGCAACGCGTTTACTGAATGGGTATAATAACAATTTTTAAGAGGAAAATAAAATGGAAATAACAGCAAAAACAAAGCAGCTTGGAATAATCGGTCATCCGGTGGAGCACAGCTTTTCACCGGCATTGCACAGCTTTATTGCCGATGTTACGGGTGATGATTATGTATATACGGCGTTTCATGTGCTGCCGGAAAACGTGGGCGATGCTATCCGCGGAGTGCGCGCTCTCGGAATAAGAGGACTTAACGTAACGGCGCCGCACAAGCTTGCCGTTATGGAATATCTTGACGAAATTTCACCGCAGGCGAAGCTGCTCGGCTCGGTCAATACTATAGTTAATAACGACGGTAAGCTTTGCGGCTATAATACGGACAGCGAGGGCTTCTATCTTGCGCTTACAAACGCGGGCATCAAAATAGAGGGCGCCAAAATACTCGTTATGGGCTGCGGCGGTGTTGTAAAGCCGACGCTTATGCGAATAATTCAGGCAAAGCCGGAGAGTATAACTATAGTGAACAGGACTAAGACAAAGTGTATTTCAATGTCTGATGTGATATATGAGGCGACAGGCTTCAGAATTAAAACGGAGCTTGAGAGCCTTGATTTTGATATTGTTTTAAACACCACATCAGCGGGAATGGCGCCGCAGCTTGACGCGCTGCCTATAGACAGTATTGACGAAATAGAAAGCTTTGATTTTATACACAGCGGTATGTCATGTGTCGATATGATATATAATCCCGAGGAAACTCTGTTTCTGAAACAGGCGAGGGAGCGTGGCGCAAAGACTCTCAATGGTCTTGATATGCTGATTTATCAGGGAATTATAGCAAACGAGCTGTTTATGGACAGAAAGCTGCCGGACGATATCGCCGATAAAATCCGTAAAGAGGTATTTAAGAGATGAACATTGTACTTACAGGCTTTATGGCGTCGGGAAAGACAGAGATTTCAAAGGCTATTGCCGCAGCGTCAAGATATAAGCTGATAGACACCGATGACATGATAGTAAAGGAAACCGGCAAAACGATCAACGAGATATTTGCAGAGGTCGGAGAGAAGGGCTTTCGCGAGCTTGAACACAGGATAATATGCAAAGCGGCAGCGCTTGACGGCTGTGTGATAGCAACAGGCGGCGGAGCTGTGCTCAACAAGGATAATATAACCGCGCTCCGAAAAAACGGCGTAATAGTAAATCTTGCGCCGGATTTCAGCGTTATAAGGCAGAGGCTTGAAGCGGCGAGAGCCACAAGACCGCTTTTGCAGAATCAGGATATTGATGCTGTAGAAAAACGATTTAATGACAGACTGCCGTTCTATGCAGACTGTGATTTTAAAATACATATCATTAACGGAAGGACACCGAGGTCATACGCATTGGAAATACTCAATATATGTGAAAACAGATAATATGAGGAGAGTTCGGAATGAAGATAACAAGAGAGGCGGACTATGCGCTGAGAATTGTCGCGGAGCTTGCGCGGAGCGGCAGACAAATTGAGGCAAAGACGATTGCCGAGCAGAATGATATTCCGTACAGATTTACGCTTAAAATTCTGCGCAAGCTTGTTCAGGCGGGATATCTGAAATCGTACCGCGGAGTGAACGGCGGCTATGCGCTCTGTAAGTCTGCGGAGGAAATAACGCTCAAAAATATAATTGAGGTTATTGACGGACCGATAGCCTTAAATATCTGCCTTAGCGGCGACTGCTGCGCCAATAGTGTGGAATGCAGGGTAAAAAACAAGCTTGCCGCTATTCAGAAGAATCTAATAGAGGAGCTTGATTCGGTCACATTTAAGGATATAATAGACGTATAACAAAAAGGAGCGCGTC
>JBJEIV010000382.1:0-1530 GCA_051877395.1 Candidatus Ornithomonoglobus sp. | reverse complement strand
ATCACGCACCTGCTGCTCGATCATCTTACAGAACTCCTGATTATCCTTGAGATACTTTCTTGTGTTCTCTCTGCCCTGTCCGATCTTTGCGCCGTCATAGCTGAACCATGCGCCGCTCTTCTTTATAATTTCAAGCTCAACAGCCATATCAAGTATATTACCCTCGCTTGAGATGCCCTCTCCGTAGATAATATCAAATTCCGCCTCTTTAAACGGAGGCGCGACCTTATTCTTTACTACCTTTACTCTTGTGTGGTTGCCTATAACCTCACCGCCGTTTTTAAGCTGCTCCTGACGGCGCACATCAAGTCTTACCGACGCGAAGAACTTCAAAGCTCTTCCGCCCGGTGTTGTCTCGGGGTTGCCGTACATAACGCCGACCTTTTCGCGTATCTGGTTAATAAATATAACAACCGTACCCGACTTTGCGATTATCGCGGTGAGCTTTCTCAGCGCCTGCGACATAAGACGCGCAAGCAGTCCCACATGGACATCGCCCATTTCGCCCTCGATCTCAGCCTTCGGAACAAGCGCGGCAACCGAGTCGATTACAATTACATCAAGCGCGCCCGAACGAACCAGAGCCTCGCATATATCAAGCGCCTGCTCACCTGTATCAGGCTGCGCTACTATGAGATTGTCAATATCCACACCGAGCTTTTCGGCATATACCGGATCGAGCGCGTGCTCCGCATCTATGAAGGCAGCCTCTCCGCCCATCTTCTGAGCCTCCGCAACCACATGGAGCGCGACCGTTGTCTTACCCGAGGATTCGGGGCCGTATATCTCTATAATTCTGCCTCTTGGCATGCCGCCTACTCCGAGCGCCATATCAAGCATCAGTGAACCTGTCGGAATTGAATCCACGCTTGAAACGCGTGTATCTCCGAGCTTCATAATTGAGCCTGTTCCGTATTCCTTCTCTATAACCTTAAAAACCGCGTCAAGAGCCTTCTTTTTCTCTTCATTTTCAAGACGCTCTACAGGCCCCTTTGCGTTCTTATCCGATTTTGCCATTTCTGTTATCCTCCTTCGCCGATATCAAAAAAGCGAACATTTGTTTGTCTTTATACCGTTATTATACAGTATACTTTCTCGTTTGTCAATAGTTTTGCGGAAAATTTTATCGTGTGGGACATTTATGGTATAAGCTCCAACAGCCTTTCGAATATAAAGCGGCAGGTTTCCTCGCGTATCTGGTCTCGCTTGCCGTTTATCAGAAGATGGTACACATGGATGTCACCCAGAATATTAAGTCCTACAAATACCGTACCCACAGGCTTTTTCGTTGTTCCTCCCGTGGGACCGGCAAGACCTGTTATGCCTACGCCGATATCCGCTCCGGTATGGGCGCAGATGCCCTCCGCCATCTGATATGCCACATCATGCGATACCGCGCCGTATCGTTTTAAGGTTTCCCCTCGCACGCCCAGCTCCCGCATTTTCGCCTCATTTGAGTAGGTTACGATAGTTTCCTTAAACACGCCCGACGCGCCCGACACGTCCGTTATAAGCGCCGAGAAAAGTCCT
>JBJEIV010000381.1:0-1531 GCA_051877395.1 Candidatus Ornithomonoglobus sp. | reverse complement strand
CACGCTTGTGCCGGGCATTTGTCTGAAGTTTACCGTAATAGATGCAGCCTGCGGAAGTACATTGGAAGCGGGTGAGCCTTTTGCCATTGTAACGGCGGTTGTTGTTCGTGTGAGGCATGCCGCCGTAGGGATTTTCTTGCAGACAGCGAGAATGAGCGGTTTAAGAATTTTGACATTGCATGTGACAAGCCTTGCCGGATAGCTTACGCGTTTTCCGATTTTGGTAAAAAGGTTCATCATAAAAGGCATGAGCTTTGCTTTGAACTGGTGGTTTTCAAGGTCCTTGATAACATTTGCAATCATACCGAGAGCAGAATGTTTGGGCGGTTGAGAGGAATGTCCTCCTTTTGCGTGTACGGTTATTCTGTAGTCGCTGTAGCCTTTTTCGGCGATTCCGATTGCCGCAGCAGCCTGATTTTCTATTATTCCCTTGATGTTAAGAGTGAGAAACGCACCGCCTTCGTCAAGAACGCTGTCAAGATGTACTCCGCGTTCTTTGAGCAGATTTGCCATATCAATAGCTCCGGCTGTACCGCTGTCGTTTACTTCTTCATCGTGACCGAAGCATAAATATATGTCGCGTTCGGGTACAAAGCCCTCCTCCATAAGAGTTTCAATTGCTTCCATAACGCATATGAGATGATTTTTCATATCGAGAGCTCCGCGGCCCCAGATATAAGTTCCGTCGTTATAGCCGCTGAAAGGAGGATGTTCCCAGTCTGCTTCTGTGCCGGGTGTTACCGGAACGACGTCCTGATGGGAAATCAGCGCCATAGGCTCAAGAGATGAATCCGAGCCTTTCCAGTGATATATAAGACTTGCCCTTGACACAACTTCTTTAGTCATGTTTTTGTGAATCAAAGGATATGCACTTTCAAGAAATTTGTGAAATTTTTCAAATTCAGACCAATCGACATCGTCAGGATTTGTACGAGATACGGTTTTGCAGCTTATTGCCTGAGAGAGATGATCGCATGCGCGTTTGACGTCAACATTTTCATTTTCAAGAGGATTTGCTTTCAGTTCAGCTGCTTTCGGCTTAAAAAATGCGGCGCGTATTACCGTAGTCAAAAGAAAAAGCGCAATAACAGCCAGAATTATGTAGATTGCATATTCCATTTTGTTCATCCTTCCGTTTTTGATAGTGATTATTCTACCATATTCTTTTAAGAAATGGAATAGGTTTATTGTAAAAACGCAGGCTAAATGATATAATTAATAATATATTTTATTTGCGAAAAGGAATGTTTAAAATTGATAGATTATAAAGGCGCAATTTTTGACCTTGACGGTACTCTCCTTGATTCGATGTGCGTCTGGGACAAGGTGGACAGGGAGTTTTTTTCTTCGAGGAATATTGTTATGCCTGAGGACTATACTAAGATTATAGCTCCGATGGGCTTTGTCAGGGCGGCGGAATACACTATTGAACGGTTTTCACTAAGGCAGAGCGTTGCGGAAATTTTGAATGAATGGAATTCAATAGCTTTCAGACATTATTCAACAGATATTGCATTAAAGAAAAACGCGA
>JBJEIV010000380.1:0-7297 GCA_051877395.1 Candidatus Ornithomonoglobus sp. | reverse complement strand
CTTTGGCAATTAATAAAAGTTAAAAATATTAAAAAAAATTAAAAAAATACTTGCAATATATAAAACAATGTGTTATACTATTAGATGGTGTGCGGATTATAAGATTCGTAATTTTGAATATAATAAGGAGGTAATGCTGAATGAAGCAGGGAATTCATCCGGATTATAAGCAGACAACAATCACTTGTGCATGCGGAAACGTAATTGCCACAGGCTCAACTCTTGAGAATATCACAGTTGAAATCTGCTCAAACTGCCATCCGTTCTTCACAGGTAAGCAGAAGCTTGTTGATACAGGCGGCAGAGTTGAAAAGTTCAATAAGCGTTTCAACAGAACTGCAAAGAAGTAATCGCCGTTTAATCGGATGCAGAAAACGTGAAGCCGACAGCTTCGCAGAATTTTTAATTTGAAATTTTCAGAAGAACCCATGTTCTCAGATACCCGATTCACCAACGGCTTCTGAGCGTAGGGCGATAGTTATTAAAGTATATGGAGGTGACTTTACTATGACAAAGGAACGTAAGCAGGAAATTATTAAGGAGTTCGCTACTCACGAGGGCGATACAGGTTCGCCGGAGGTGCAGATTGCTCTTCTCACAGAGAGAATTAACCACCTCAACCAGGAGCACCTTAACATCCACAAGAAGGACCACCACTCAAGAAGAGGTCTTCTCATGATGGTTGGTCAGAGACGCAGACTTATGACTTACCTTAAGGGTCAGGATATCGAAAGATACCGCGCGCTCGTAGCTAAGCTTGGTCTCAGAAAGTAATTTTGTTGATAATCAGGCAGACGGGAAGGGGAATTTCCGTTTGCCTGTTTTTCGTTAAATGCAGGATATGTAACTTAGCAGATAAATAGAGCCGGCAAGCTTGAGTAAACTTTGCCGTTTGTATTTATGTGCTAAGCATATCTTTGCAAAAAAACTTATATAATAATTAATAGAAAGGAAAAACAGAGATATGTTTGAAAACTACAGAAAATTTGAAACAACCTTCGCCGGACGTCCGCTCGTTGTGGAGACAGGTAAGATGGCTCAGCTCACAAACGGTCATTGCGTAGTCCGCTACGGTGATACCGTTGTTATGGCAAACGTAACAGCTTCACGCACACCGCGTGAGGGCGTTGATTTCTTCCCGCTTTCGGTTGATTTCGAGGAGAAAATGTATTCGGTAGGTAAGATCCCGGGCGGATATACAAAGAGAGAGGGTAATCCGACAGAGGCTGCTATCCTCACCTCAAGAATGATCGACCGTCCGATAAGACCGCTTTTCCCGGCTGACCTGCGCAACGATGTTTCGGTTGTCGCTACGGTTCTTTCGGATGACCAGGACAACGACCCGGGTATCTGCGCGCTTGTAGGCACATCGATCGCGCTTTCGATCTCGGATGTTCCGTGGAACGGTCCGGTAGCGGCTGTATGGCTCGGTCTTGATCCTGACGGCAACTACCTTATAAACCCTACTGTTGAGGAAAGAAAGAACAGTCAGATGCATGTTACGGTTGCCGGTACGGCTCAGAAGATCGTTATGATCGAGGCAGGCGCAAATGAGGTTCCCGAGGATGTAATGCTTAACGGTCTTATCTATGCTCACGGTGTGATAAAGGAAATGTGCGCGTTTATTGAGGAAATAAAGGCTGCTATCGGCAAGGAAAAAATGACATACGAGGCTCATGACATCAATCATGAGATTTATGACAAGATCAAGGAAAACGAGTACGAGAACATCCAGAATGCTCTTGACACAGATGATAAGAACATCCGTGACGAGAGAATCGGCGTCATCACCGACAGGATCATCGAAACAATGAGTGAGGAATATCCCGACATCGCTGAGCAGCTCGAGGAAATTCTGTACAAGATGCAGAAGGAGATCGTGCGCGCATGGCTCTATGAGGGACGTCGAGTTGACGGCAGAGGTCTTAACGAGATAAGACCGCTTGCCGCTGAGGTTGACGTTCTTCCGAGAACTCACGGCTCGGGTATGTTCCCACGCGGTCAGACACAGGTTCTCACGATCGCCACTCTCGCTCCGCTCTCGGAGGCGCAGAAGCTTGACGGCTTAGGTCTTGAGGAGACAAAGAGATATATGCACCAGTACAACTTCCCGTCATACTCCGTAGGTGAGACAAGACCTTCAAGAGGTCCGGGCAGACGTGAGATCGGTCACGGCGCGCTTGCCGAAAAGTCACTCGTTCCGGTGCTCCCGTCAGAGGACGAGTTCCCGTATGCGATACGCTGCGTATCTGAGGTTCTTTCGTCAAACGGTTCAACCTCACAGGGTTCGGTCTGCGGTTCGACTCTCGCTCTTATGGCGGCGGGTGTTCCGATAAAGGCTCCGGTTGCGGGTATCTCCTGCGGTCTTATCACAACCGATGAAGGCTTTACGACAATGGTTGATATCCAGGGTCTTGAGGACTTCTACGGCGAGATGGACTTCAAGGTTGCCGGTACTAAGAAGGGTATCACATCAATTCAGGTTGATATAAAGAACGACGGACTCCCATATGAGGTTATAAAGGAAGCCCTCACCAAGACCCGTGACGCGCGTTACTATATCATAGACGAGATCCTTTTGAAGGCTATTCCTGAGGTAAAGCCGCAGCTTTCAGAGTACGCTCCGAAGGTAATGACAATGAAGATTGATCCTGAGAAGATACGCGAGGTTATCGGACAGGGCGGCAAGGTTATCCAGGGTATCGTTGCGGAGACTGGCGCTAAAGTTGATATTGAGGACGACGGCACGATTCACATCTTTGCAGAAACACAGTCTGCGGGCGATGCGGCTAAGGCAAAAATTGAAGCAATCGTTGAAGAGCCGGAGATAGGCAGGATATATAAGGGCGTTGTAAAGACTATCACAGCCTTCGGCGCGTTCGTTGAGATTCTTCCGGGCAAGGACGGCCTTTGCCACATCTCAAAGCTTGACCGCAAGAGAGTTGAAAGGGTTGAGGATGTATGTCAGGAGGGTGATACTATGATCGTTAAGGTTATGGATATCGACCAGAAGACAGGCAAGATATCGCTTTCACGCAAGGACGCAATGCTTGAGATAGCGGATTGTTCAAACAATCAGTAAGGCGGTTACAAAGTATTTCCCGGTACCGTAAAGAGGAACGGAAATACCGAACCTGCGGTTCGGGCAGCTGATTGTTCTAACAATCAGTAATTTATATTTAAAAGGGTCGTATTCGGAAATACGGTCCTTTTTTAAAATAAAGGGATGTGTTAATTATGAGCAGAATGAAGAAAGCGCGGATTGCGTTGATTACGGTTTTTGCGCTTGCTTTGGTGACTATCACAATGCTTACGGTCTTTTCGGGACATTCCAAGGAGCCGGAAACTGATATCACTGCGGCCGCAACTCCTTCGCCGACAAGGCTTCCCAAGAGGGAGGCGGAGCCGGTTCTTAAAGCGGAGGATATCCCCACGGAGGACCCCGCTGAGGCAGCCGCCGCCAAAAACGCGCGGCAGGACGGCAATACGCCGGAATTATATGTAAACGGCGCGCCGTCAAAGGCTTCGTCGGCTTCGTACACCATAACTACGGTTTCTGATGTTGTGTTTTACGGAGATTCATGGATGGACAACAGCATATTCAAGGAAAAATATGAAAACGGCAACTCTATAATGGCAAAGGGCTCACAGTGGGCAATGTATTTTGTAAAAAACGACCTGATCACGCCGGTTCAGAATGCTAAGGCTGTGCTGGTCGTGTTCGGTCTCAACGACTGGCAGACTGCGGAAACGGGATTGACGGACAGCTCTTATATGAAGCAGTTCCTCGACAAGCTGGGCGAGGCTCAGCCGGGAATACCTATTCTGATTTCTAGAAGTCCCCATACCGCGCAGGCATATGTAACAAGCGCCGGCAAGGACATTAATCCGAGGTGCGACACATACAGCCGGATGGTAGAGCAGTATTGCAGCGCGCACAGCGGCTTTTACTATGTGGATACGACCTCATGTCTTGAGGACAGCGCGGGCTGGCTTGCCTATGCGGATTCATCAGCCTTTCATCTTACTCAGGAGGGCTATAACGTGTGGTTTTCCGCAATAAATGATGTGCTTTTAAAGGCGCTCAACGGTGCATTATAACAAAACAGCCTCTTGGCAGAAATCACCGCGTCATCGCTTGACAAAACCGCCGGATGGTGGTATACTGATTTCTGAAATTACGATTGGAAATATCACGAAGGAGATCACTATGATTAAGGATATACAGGAAGAAATTTTAAGGCTGAAAAAAGAGAAGGATATATGTATTCTCGCGCACAGCTATGTTGCGCATGAGATTCTTGAAATCGCCGATTTTACCGGTGATTCATATGCGCTCAGCGTTAAGGCGGCAGGAGTTGCGAATAAGAATGTTATTATGTGCGGCGTACGCTTTATGGCTGAAACCTGCAAGATGCTCTCACCCGAAAAGCATGTTTTTCTTGCCAACGAGGAAGCCGGCTGCGCTATGGCGGATATGATGGACAAGGAGCTTATTGAGGCAGTCAAGCCTCGCTATGAGGGTTATACGATCGTTGCGTATATAAACACGACCGCGGAGCTGAAAACCATCTGTGACGTGTGTGTAACCTCATCGTCTGCCGTAAAGATCGTCAATAATATCGAAAACAAGAACATACTCTTTATCCCGGACTGTAACTTAGGCGCGTATGTTGCGGCTCAGTGCCCGGATAAGAATATAAAGCTTTTAAACGGCGGCTGCCCGATCCATGCGGCGGTAACTCCGCGTGATGTAAAGCTTGCGCGCGCGAAGCATCCGGGAGTAAAGCTTCTGGTCCATCCCGAATGTCAGCCAGAGGTTGTGGAGCTTGCCGATTATGTAGGCTCAACATCGGGTATTATGGACTATGCCAGAAATTCCGATGAAAAGGAGTTTATCATCGGAACTGAGCTGAGCATCGCGGAGCATCTCCAGTATGAGTGCCCGGATAAGAGATTCTATCCTCTCACCTCGGGACTTGTATGCAAGAACATGAAGCTCACGACCCTTATGGATGTATATAACTGCGTCAAGGGTGAGGGCGGCGAAGAAATCATTCTGGATGATGACACCATCGTCAAGGCGAGAAAATGTATTGATGAAATGATAAGACTGTCCAAATAATAAATAAGGGGCTGCATCAAAATACAGCCTCTTATTTCTTTTATTGGTTCTGCAGCTGCGGCTTAAATCCAAGCTTACACAGAAGCTGCAAATCGTCCTTTACGGTAATACCGGAGGTGGTGAGCATATTCATTGTGATTGCGGCGTTCGCGCCGGATTTGAAGCAGCCTTCGCCCTTATCGCTCATAAGCCCTCGGCCGCCCGCTAGACGGATCGAGGCTTTTGGATTTATGAAACGGTATATTGCGCATATACGGCGCATTTCATCGTCCGTAAGGATTTCGTTGTTTTCCATAGGCGTGCCCTTTATGGGATTGAGCATATTTACCGGGATTGAGAGAACACCAAGCTCCCGCAGCTCAAGCGCCATATCGATTCTGTCCTCCGTGGATTCACCTAGCCCCATAATGCCGCCGCTGCATATTTTAAGCCCCGCGGCCTCTGCCGCGCGGATAGCGGCAAGCTTGTCCTCGTGGGTATGGGTCGTGCATACCTTCGGGAAGAAGCTCCTTGAAGCTTCAAGATTGTTATGCACTCTTGTAAGGCCGGCATCCTTTAAGCGGCGGTACTGATTTTCGTTAAGCAGACCGAAGGAGCCGCATATTGAAATATCTGTTTCTTTTTTTATTTCACGGATTATATCACAGCACTTATCGACCTCCTCATCGGTAAGCCTTCTGCCGGAGGTTACAAGCGAAAAACGGAGAATACCTGACGCTTCGTTAAGCTTTGCCGTTTCTACCGCCTCATCAATACTGACAAGAGGGGAGACCTCGCAGCCTGTATCGTAGTGGGCAGACTGCGCGCAGTAACGGCAGTTCTCAGGGCATTTGCCGCTTTTCGCATTTATTATGGAGCAGAGGTCAAAGCCGTCACCGCAGAAATACTCACGGATTTCATCGGCTGCCGCGCAGAGCGCGTCAAGGGGAGCGTCGACGAGCGACATAGCCTCGTCCTTTGTTATATCCGCGCCGTTAATTACCTTATCTTTTAATTCGTTGATCATTCTTTTGTGTCCTTTCTCTTTAAGAGCTGCTTTTATTATAGCACAAATCGGGAATTATGTCAACCTTACAATGAAAGCGGGGCTTCAATCGTCAGAATTAACAATAAAACCTGCCAAAACGCCAAAAAATTTGATAACTTAAAAGAAAAAAATACTTGCATTAAATGATCGGGTATGATATAATAGCAAGGTATTACGGACAGTCCTCTGCCTGTGGTCGGCACGAATGTCTAAGAAATAAAGGAGGATTTAATCATGAACACAAAAGCAATTCTTGATTCAATCGCAAAAGACCAGATCAGAACAGACCTTCCGGAAATCCAGGTTGGTGACACAGTAAAGGTTTACCAGAAGATCGTTGAGGGTAACAGAACAAGAACACAGATGTTCGAGGGTACCATCATCAAGATCCAGGGCGGCGGTATCGGCAAGACCTTCACGGCAAGACGTATATCATACGGCGTTGGCGTTGAGAAGACATGGCCGGTAAACTCACCGAACGTTGAGAAGATCGAAGTTGTAAGACACGGTAAGGTTCGTCGTGCTAAGCTCTTCTATCTCCGTGACAGAGTAGGTAAGGCTGCAAAGGTTAAGGAGAAGATCTGAACGTTCAAAGAGAAAATGTGACCCGTATCGGACGGGTTATGGCTGTGGGTGGCGCCGTAGCGCCACCCGGAGCTTTCTTTTTGTATTCTGGAAAAATTCTGTATATAAAACGGGAGGTATCTTTTATGGCAGAGGATATAAACAATAACGATATTAATGATGTAGAAAACGCTGTTGATTCTGAACCGGAGGAAAAGCCGGAGAAGAAAAAGAGCGTGGGCAGAGAGATTTTCGAGTGGGTATATTCAATAGTGATCGCGGTGGTGATCGCTATGTGCATCAAGCTGGTATTTTTTGATGTGGTAAGAGTTGACGGTCTTAGCATGTACCCGACACTTAACGATAACGACAGACTTATTGTCACAAAGCTTGGATATGAACCGAAGCAGGGTGATATAATAATTCTTGACAGTAATTATAATAAGCGTGAGGAATACTATGACAGACTTGCCGCGGAAGAGGGCAAGGAGGAGCTTTCCGGCTTTGAGAAGCTCACAAAGAGCTTTTCACTTCCGAAGGATGTAAAGAAGGTTTATTACGTTAAGCGTGTAATTGCCACC
>JBJEIV010000379.1:0-1537 GCA_051877395.1 Candidatus Ornithomonoglobus sp. | reverse complement strand
CATGCAGCATGTCCGCCGCGTCGCCGGGATTGGCAGCCGCAGTCAGAAACGGAAACCACGGTGTTACCTCGCCGTGCCAGATATGCTCAAAAGCGAGCAGAGCCGAACCGCCCCAAAGCATATTATTGAGCCAGTTCAATCTTCTTAAAAACGGATGCTTATCCGATGCTTCTGATGAAATCTTTGATTTTGCTGCTTTTTTTACGACTGTAGTTACGACAGCCTCCGCTGTCGGCACCAAAAAACAAGCCATAATTTATTCCTCCTTTATAAAAAACAAAGGCAGTCCCAAATATTATATGGGAACAACACCTTTGCTGATTACTGTTTATTATGTATGTATTGTATCATAATATATCCCCTTGCGCAAGCCTGTATGGGGGATAAAAAATAAATTTATTTTTTTCGTTCAAACAGGGGGTTATTTAACGCGCATAATTTTTCTTTAACCCCCTACCCCCCTTATCAAACAGGAAAAAATGCTTGATTTTACCGTAAGCGTATGGTATAATATCTACATATAAATCAAATCGGGAGGGTAAAATGGACGCATTAACTCATACTCATATCACAGAGGGCGGGCAGCAGATAACGCATACCCACACACATAAGGAAACAAAGGCTGTATTGAACAGACTTGCCAAAATCACAGGACACATAAATTCGGTAAAAAGGATGATAGAGGACGGCAGGGACTGCAGCGATGTGCTTATACAGCTGTCGGCGGTAGACGCTTCAATAAAAAGTCTCAGCAGACTTATACTGAAGGATCACATATCAACCTGTATTGTAGATGCCGTGAAAAATGATGATAACAAAGCTATAGACGAATTAAATCGGGCAATTGATAAATTTATGAAATAGTACAGACAAATAATATAAAACTGTGGGGCGGGCAACACAGTTTTTTTTGTTCTATAAAAGGACAAACCATAATAGAATGTAACATAGACGGATTGAGAGGAGGAAAATGAAAATGTACATAGCAATAAATGAGGCGCCCGCTAAAGGAAGAGAGCTTTTAAGTGTTCTTCCGGCAGCCGTCAGAAGATACACCTGTAACGTGAATATAGATGAGGCAACGGAAATGAGGCTGATTGTCGGAAAGCCCCTCACTATCAGATATCCCGACGGAGATTATTATCTGACGCCGAAATCAGTGCTTTCGCAGTGCTCTGCCGGAGCGATCATCATAAACCGGAGTATGATGGATGAAATGCTTGAGAGAATAACAAAATCCTCGCTGTATTCGGTTAAGGAGGAAATAAGGAACGGCTATATCACCATTGAGGGAGGGCACCGCGTAGGTATTGCCGGAACCGCGGTTACGGATAATGGGAATGTCGAATTTATAAAAAATATTTCCGCAATGAATATAAGAATTGCAAATGAGGTCAAGGACGCATCAAAGGAGGTTATAGGCTCGGTAGTGCGTGACGGTATACCTCTTAACACCCTTGTCGTATCGCCGCCTTGCGCGGGGAAAACAACGCTTTTAAGAGATATGGCGAGAAAGCTTTCCTATATGGGCTTTGCG
>JBJEIV010000378.1:0-1541 GCA_051877395.1 Candidatus Ornithomonoglobus sp. | reverse complement strand
GCCCTGCGTTACATCTATATTGTCAAACTGATAAATAAAGGGGCTTGACGCGCTGCTGTCCGTGCCGAGAAGCGTTTCTGTTTCTCCGTCAACTCTGTAAAGCTCAACCTTTGCAACATCCGCAGAGCCTATTACATACACCGTTTTATTTAACGGGTCGCGCTTGCGCTTATCGTTCAGCACGTACCTGTCATACGAATAACGATCGTCAATAGCGATATTTTCCGTACCGAAGTAATTATATGTATCGCCAGATACCTGCGGATAGCTCCAGTGGCCTACAATATGTATTGCCGATTCGCCTGACTGCGCGGCCTTTGTTCCCTCAAACATTTCCTTCTTCTGACGTACAGGGTCAACCCTTCCTGATGTACGGCAGTTCTCAGTCGCGGTATTTCTCGTGTGCATATTTGAGTCCGACCACACCATCATTGCCGCAGCTGAATACAGGCTCTTTCCGTAACCCGCGCGGTTTGCGTAATAGCCGTTGTAATCGGCGACGTTGGATACTGTCATTTCCTCCTGAGTAGCGTTCCATACATCATAGCCGTCAAGCTTGTTGCCTGTAGCTCCGTCCTTGTAAACAAGCTTGTTTACATAATCGAAATCCGGCGGTGAATACAGATCCCATACACGTCTCGGAGACTCGCCGCGAGCGTACTCGGTTTCCATTATCGGTCCCATTATTCCGTTTGCCTTCATCGCGGTTATCGCACTTTCCGCATAGTTGCCGTACATTGTTCCGGCATAGTTATAATCATAATTCATCTGATCCGCTGCGGTCGTCGATCTCGCGCCTATAAATCTCATTCCGTGGGGGTCGATCCTGTCGCGCAGACGCGCCATATCGTTCGCGTTTGCCGCGCTGCCCACAGCGGAATTGCCTGTCTCCCAGAACACGACCGATGGGCTGTTTCTGAAATAGATCATCACATCGCGCATCGCCTCGGCACGCTGTGACCAGTTTCTGCCGTCAAGACCCACGCCCTCCTTATCGCCGGCGGGGCAGACCACCGCCACACCGTATCTGTCCGAGGAACGAACCTCGTTAGGCTTGGGCGCAACGTGCATCCAGCGGATAAAGTTTGAATTATTCTCCTTTAAAAGCGCCATATCGTAATCCTGGAGCCAGTCTGTTGCCACACCTATTACAGCCCACTCATTTGTTGATCGCTGGGCATATCCCGCCAACCATACAGCCTTGTCATTTATGAGAATACCGCTGTTAGCATCATATGTAATCTTTCTGAAACCTGTATCCTTTTTCTGCACGTCAACAACATTTCCGCTGCTGTCCTTGAGTATTGTATATACAGTGTAAAGATACGGATCGTCCGTTGACCAGAAGCGCATATCCTCGGCATTATAGCTTGCGCTGATATATGTGACCTCCGGTGTGTTTACCTGCGTAAGTCCAACAGGGGCTGCAATGTTTTCCGCCGAATACACATCCGCCTCAACGGCCGTTTCATAGCGCACGCCGGCATCTGACGCCTTTTTAACCGCTGTCTTTGCGCTCTCAAAATCATATTTAAGGTTTC
>JBJEIV010000377.1:0-1547 GCA_051877395.1 Candidatus Ornithomonoglobus sp. | reverse complement strand
ATGTCATAGACGAGCAGCTCTCTTCCCCCATCCCTGCGCGCGGCGCACGCGTAATATTTTTCGCCGTCAAAGCCGGAAACGGCGGAGATATAGCGGGTACAGAGCTTGGACGAAATACAGACGGGTGTTCCCCCGGAAAAGCGGTAGAACCCATGCCATGACGGAAAAATAATCCCCGACGGGGTTACCGCGGCAGTGCTGCCCGCCATGCAGCCGGTCCCCTCAATAACATATGAGGAATAATTGGACGCGTTTGAGCCGTAAATAACGGTGATACTGTCCTCCTTGAACGCCGCAAGCTCCGCGCCGTATTCATAAATTCCGGTAAAGGCGCCGGGTGTGTCGGAGGTAAGCCTCGCCGCGTAATTTGAAAGAATATCCGATGATGAAAATGAAAATATATCATCCGAGGCAGAGGCATAAAGCGCGTTTCCGCTGGGAGCTGTGCCCCACAGGCGGTTCTGATGCACCGCGATATGGTCGAAGGTCCTGCGTTTTTTTGAGAGCCTTACGCCGGAGCAGTAATGAGAATAAGCGCTCATATTGGCAAAGTCGACCGGATCGCCGTTCTTGTTTGTAAGCTCAAAGTAAATGAAATGAACATACAGCTTAACGCCATCGAGCGTGACCGTACTCACATCAAAGCCGCTTACCACGGCATTCACAACGTTTTCCTTATACACCTCATCGAGATTAGTGATAACATCGGTGTCCACCGTGTTATTCTCATCATAGGCAATGCCGTTCTGAGGAAGCACCTCGCTTGCGGTTGCGGAATAGAGCCAGACCTGCCCCACGCTTTCCGCCGCCGTGGGGAAGCCCTCAATAGTTATTTCATCGCCGACGGAAAAATATTGTTCAAAAATATTTGATGATGAAAGACTCAGCCCTTTGGCGTATTTCTCAAAGAAAGCCGAGTTTTTGATTTCCCTGCCGCGCGTATCGGTCACGGAATAATCATATACCTCACTGAAGCCGTAACGGAAGGTGTGCAGATAATTACCGGTGCTGTCCTTACCCGAAGTTACAATGAGATCGGCCATTTCCGTAAAGCCTGCCCCAAAGACTTCTGTATCAATGTTATAGTAATAAAGCTCGGAATCCCTGCCGTTTTCGTCATAGCCGTTCATGATATAGAGGTTTCCAAGCCTCACTATCTCCCATTTCCTGCTGTCGGAAAGGACAGCGCTGCCGGACTTTAGGACACCGTTATAGAAGAACGCGCCGTCCGAAATTCCTGTAAAGCCTGTGACCGCTTCAGTATCCGTGCTGTCGGGAGCCGCCGCGGCGCTGACCGTGCCCCTTGCCGCGGCCGTCTCGGTTCTTGCGCCGCGGGGCGCGGCGCAGGGATATTCGAGGGTGGACATGTTTTTCATATCCTCCATCTCACCCTTTGAGGCGCGGCGGGTACGGTTCAGTCCGTAAAAGCCGCGGACTGTCTGCCGCTCGCAGCTCTGCGCGCTGTATAGATCAAACTGCATATTTAAACACCCGCTTTTCCCTTAAATTGCGCAAGAGCTTTCGCGTGCGCCAGATCATACTCCTGC
>JBJEIV010000376.1:0-1548 GCA_051877395.1 Candidatus Ornithomonoglobus sp. | reverse complement strand
GAATATATGCGACAAAGCTGGGATGGATGTGGACCTCGTATTACGCGCTTGCGGCGGAGGAGGTGCAGGTCTGCTCGCCGGCTTCAAGCATCACAAATGACAATCAGCTTTCAGACGGTGACTTTGAGAAGCTTACAGAGATAGTAAACGGCGGCTGGAAGCCTGTAAGCGGCGCATGGAGAAGCGGTTTGGGAACATCCGTTACAATTGACACAGAGAACGCAAGTCCGAATGATGGTTCAACCAAATCCGTAAAAATAACAAATGCCGCAATCCAGCAGTTAGTATCGCTTGAGAAAGGTCAAACATATGAGCTGTCGTTCGATATTTACTTAAATTCCGGCTTCGACGCGTCCAAGCTTACGTTCGGAATACACAATTTCGGAGGCACTTATGAAGCAGGCATGGCCTATGGCTGTAATGCCGGAACGGCAATCGGAGATGCGGAAATCACTTTTGACGCGTCAAAAACAGGACAGTGGCAAACGGTGACAGTTACCTTTAACTGCGGCTCGGCAGGAACTTATGTAACGCAGATCGCTTACTATACAGATGGAATATATGTTGATAACGTATCTCTCAAATATGGGCAATAAAGGTGATTGAAAGAATTAAAAAGGTTAAAAAATGACAGGAGGATCAAAATGAAAAAAATAACAGTATTGGCGGCACTGCTTCTGGCAGTGTCAGCCAGCACAACAGTTTTTGCACAGACGGAATATGATCCCCAAGAGCAGTCCGTACATAATTCGGATCAGAGCAGCTATCAGACTGTGCTTATCACAGAGGGGGACGGAACTGAAGTCACAGCAGATAAGATCGTTTATCTGGGTCAGGCTGCCGCAAATAATAGCTTTCAAGCCGCGATGAATTTTCTTTTAAAGTATAATTCGGATGACGGAAAAAGCGTAAAAGACGGTTTGTATACAATAAGATTCGGCGGCAGCAACGGACAATTCAAAACGGCAAGGTTTGCTGTCGGTGTGGGAATTGAAGGCTATGATACAGAGCTTACTATGCTGGACGCGGAAAAATCAGGTGATAATTACAATGTGAGCTTTATAACGGCCGCTGAAGGCGTTGTATTAGATAGCAATGCTATTATTCTTGTTAAAACGGCTGACGCTGTTATGGCATATCCGGTGGACAACAATATAACTCTTTCAGGCGGCTCAAGGGTTATACTCGGTGTACAGATAAATGACGTTCCAGATCCTCAGCAGGTAAAGGTATATCTCAGACAAGGAGCAAGCGTAGAAACAGAGCAAGCAGAATAAAAAGGAGGATATCTTTTATGAAAAAGTATACAAGACCGGAGCTTGATATCAGTTTGTTTAACGACAAAGATATTGTAACCGCAAGTGACGGCTATACAAGCGGACTGTCAACCTGGCAGGATCAAAACCCATATGCGGAGGTTACAAAGGCTAGGCTTAATGCTTTGTCAGAAGTAACAAAATTTGTATTTCAATAGCTTTATTAAGGGGTGTTGCAAAACTAAATTATTGTTTACCTGCCTAAAGCCTCCCTCCAAAGCGCCATAGGCGC
>JBJEIV010000375.1:0-7442 GCA_051877395.1 Candidatus Ornithomonoglobus sp. | reverse complement strand
GCCTCCCTGCGACGCCGCTTGCGGCTTCGGAGGGAGGCAAGCAAACAATAATTTAATTCAACGACAAAAAGGCACATCTCAAAAGCCGATTAAAAATCAAACTGTAACCGGCTTTTTTTGAGTGCCCAAAATAAATTTATTTTCAAACTATATATAATTGAATAAAAAATCTATAGTAGAACACACAAACGATCAATAATAACATCAGGTTGGGAATTTATCCGCTTAATGAAATTGCGTACAGCAAGCTTGATTTGACACATATCTTTGTAAAATACATTGTTGATAATTTCCGATTTAAGCCATTTCCATAATCCTTCAATAAGGTTAAGTTGAGGACTGTATGGCGGTAAATAACATAACTCTAATCGGTTACTATGTTCTTCAAGAAATGGTTTGATTAATTTTGCGTGATGTATTCTTGCATTATCTAAAATCATTACTATTCTTCCGGTGGGATATTGAATTAATACCTCTTCAAGAAAATTCTGGAAAACCTGTGCGTCATATGTTTCCTCTTCTTTGCAAAAAACATGACCAGTTTCATAATTCAGGATACCAAGTAATTTTACACCACGGTGTTTTCCATAAGTAGGTATAATACGCTGCTTGCCTTTTGGAAACCATGTCTTCTGGATTGCCTGATAGTCACGTATCATTGACTCATCTTGGAAAAGAATATGGTCAATTTTTCCGTTAAGTAAGTTTTTTTAAAACCTCAAATGAGGATCTAAATTCTTCTTGCTTGTTTGGATCAGCCATTGCGAGGCTGTAAGTGGGTTTTGTATAGCTTAAATTCAATCTATGGAGTAATCGGTTCATGCCGCTATCCGTATAGGTAATATCAAAAGTTTTATTTACCCACTGTACTGCTAAATTTGAAGTCCAATTAAAAACACCCTCAAATCCAACTTCATTAGGAGTATGGTTTGTTATAGTGTCTTTTAAGTGTTTCTCCTGTTCCTTTGATAACTTAGGTGGTGCGCCGGGTTTTGGAGCAGGAGTTAATGCGGATAATCCTTGCTCTTTATATTTTCTGATATAAATGCCCACTGTTTGAGGATGCACTTGTATAATGTTAGCAATATCTATATTCATAAGACCATCAAAATGCAATCGAACAGCTTGATAGCGTTTGTACATGTTTTTATCAGATGTTGCTTTCATTGCATTGTCTAATTCTTGTATTGATAATTCTGCTTGAATATGTGACATAATCATGGCTCCAATCTATTATTCATAACTGGATTATACCATAGCTTGCTGATGAATTATACAAGTATATTTTGGGATATAGTTTTATTATTCAATTATATATAAATTCAAAATTTATAAAAAATGCATTGACAAATCTCTTGTGTAATGTTATAATTTATGTAAATACTCAAACAACTTTACCTCATAATGTAAATTATGTGGTATTTTTTAATTTATCAATCTGAGCAGCTCTATCTGTCTGCGGTGGATCTCGCCGCTCTCCCGTGTATAAATTCTGGTTGTATTCACACTGGTATGTCCGAGAATATCCGCAAGCCTTGAAATATCCTTATAAGCGGAATAGTACGTTCTTGCGAAAAGGTGCCGAAGATTGTGTGGAAATACCTTTTGCTTCGCTACCTTTGCAAGCTCCGCTGTTTTTTTCATTGCCTTTGCAATATTTGAACGGTCAACAGGTCTGCCGGTTCTGGTTATAAATATGCTTCCGGCTTTGATCCCCATATCCTTAATATATTTTTTCAATATATTGCACATATCCTTCGGAATAAACACCTCGCGCATTTTACCCTTGCAGTCTATAACCGCTTTCCCGCGCTCCACCGCCTCAACGGTTATATGCTTTAATTCAGATATTCGTATTCCTGTTACAAATATAGTCTGCATAATCAGGTAAAGCCGTCTGTTTCCTCTCTTTTTTGCAGCTTTGAGAAGCAGCCTGTATTCGTCTCTTTTCAGTTCCTTTTCCTCGCTGTCAAAAAGCCTTCTCTGTATTTTCAGATTTTTAAGCTTCAATTCACTGTGTCCGCTATAATCAAAAAACCGATTAAGCGATGCTATCGCCGCGTTTACACTCGTCGGAGCGTAGCTTTTCCGCAATTCGTTCTTATACTCAAGAACAAGCTCCTTTGTTAATTCCTGTCCTTTAAGCCAGCCCTTTAAAACCGTTACATCATGCACATATTTTTTTACCGTGGCCTCCGCTTTTTCCTCTGTTATCAGGTGTTCTCTGAAGCCTTTTATTTTATAATCTGTGAGCTTCATTCTATATCCCTCCGATATTATTTTTTTCGCAGTTATCCTATAGCTGAATTATAACTATTTTACCCAAAGAATAAAATATATTTACTATAATGTCAATAAATCGTTGCTGTGAGTATTTTTTTGCTTAATGACTTGCACAAAAAATGATTATGTGTTATACTGTACCATAGGAAAATATGAGGAGAATTATATATGTATTTATCTGATAAATGGAAGGACTACAGAATAGTTGACGCGTCCGGCGGAGAAAAGCTGGAATACTGGGGAAGGTATCTGCTGCGCCGTCCCGACCCTATCGCCGTTTGGGACGATAAGGCGGATATTCAGAAATGGAACAGGGTTGACGCATGGTATCACCGTTCCAACAAGGGCGGCGGAAGCTGGCAGATATTCAATAAGCAGATACCGGAGCAATGGCAGATACGCTACCGTGACCTCACGTTCAATGTCCGCCCGACAGGCTTTAAGCACACGGGGCTTTTCCCGGAGCAGGCGGTAAACTGGGACTGGATATCGGATCTGATAAAGTCCGCAAACCGCCCCGTAAAGGTTCTGAACCTTTTCGCATACACAGGAGGTGCAACGGTAAGCGCGCTTGCGGCGGGAGCGGAGGTGTGCCATGTTGACGCGTCGAAGGGCATTGTCACATGGGCAAAGCAGAATGTTGAAGCGTCGGGGCTTGCGGACAGGCATGTGAGATATATAGTTGATGACTGCGTTAAGTTCGTAAAGCGCGAGATACGGCGCGGAAATAAATATGACGGCATAATCATGGACCCTCCCTCCTACGGCAGAGGACCGGGCGGCGAGATGTGGAAGATTGAGGACGCGCTCTTCCCCCTCGTTTCGGACTGCATGAAAATCATGTCGGATGATCCGCTTTTCCTGCTTATCAATTCATATACAACAGGACTGTCGGCAACGGTGCTTAAAAATGTTATGCAGGTTACAGCCGTTAAAAAGTTCGGCGGCAGGATGGACGCTGACGAGATAGGCATACCGATTGAATCAGGCTTGGTATTGCCATGCGGTATTTCAGGAAGATGGTGGAAAGAATAATGTTGACAGGAAAAACAATAGTGCTCGGCGTTACAGGCTCAATCGCGGCTTACAAGATTGCAAATCTTGCGAGGATGATCAAAAAGCTGCGCGGCAATGTTCATGTGCTTATGACGCAGAATGCGACTAGTTTTATAAACCCCTATACCTTTGAAACGCTCACGCAGAACAAGTGCCTTATCGACACCTTTGACCGCAGCTTTCAGTACAGTGTTGAGCACGTTGCGATAGCAAAGCAGGCGGATGTCGTTATGCTTGCGCCCGCCTCGGCAAATGTTATCGGCAAAATTGCGAACGGTATCGCGGACGATATGCTCACGACAACGGTTATGGCATGCCCATGCAAAAAGATTATTTCACCGGCAATGAATCACAATATGTTTCATAACCCTATCGTACAGGACAATATAGAAAAGCTCAGACGCTTCGGCTATGAAATAGTTGAGCCGGAAAACGGAATGCTTGCCAACGGCGACACGGGCGACGGCAGAATGCCGGATGAAAGCATACTGCTTGAATACATTTTAAAAGAAGTATACCACGAAAAGGATCTGAGCGGCAAAAAAATTCTCGTCACCGCCGGCGCGACCTGCGAGGCGATTGATCCGGTAAGATATATAACAAACCGATCAACGGGCAAAATGGGTATGGCAATCGCCAGGGCCGCTGTGTACCGCGGCGCGGAGGTAACGGTTGTCAAGGGACACACAGAGGTTGAACCTCCCATGTTTGTTAATGTTGTAAATACGCAGTCCGCAGAGGATATGTACAACGCTGTTATGACCTTCGCCGCAGATACCGATATAATTATAAAGGCGGCAGCTGTGGCGGACTACACGCCCCAGACCGTTGCCGATGAAAAAATCAAAAAGCAGGACGGCGATTCGGTAATTAAATTAAAGCGGACAAAGGATATTTTAAAGGCTCTGGGTGAGAACAAGCATGAGGGACAGTTCCTCTGCGGCTTTTCAATGGAAACGGAAAATGTTCTTGAAAATTCGCAGAAGAAGCTCGTCAAAAAAAACGCGGATATGATATGCGCAAATTCGCTGCGTCAGAGCGGCGCGGGCTTCGGAACCGATACTAATATAATCACACTGATTACAAAGGACGGCGCGGAGGAGCTGCCTATTATGAGCAAATTTGACGCGGCGAACGCAATACTTGACAGGATAGGAGAGCTGACCTCATGAGAATGAGAAAAAAGAAAAACTGCGCGGCGCGTATTGAGCGCTGCGGAGATATACGCATAACGGAGCCGGAGCAGTACAAGGGCAGGTGGAGCGGGGTGTTCGGAAACGATAACCCGATACACATTGAAATCGGCTGCGGCAAGGGCGCCTTTGTAACAGGAATGGCGGAGCTTCACCCCGATATTAACTTTATCGCGATCGAAAAGGTTGAGGACGTTATTGTTATGGCTATGGAAAAGGCTGTCGCAAAGGAGCTTACCAATGTGCGGTTTATGGATATGGACGCGGAAAGGCTTGAGGACTTTTTTGAAAAGGGCGAGATAAAGAGAATATATCTCAATTTCTCCGACCCGTGGAAGAAAAACAAGCAGGCAAAACGCCGCTTAACGCACAAGAATTTTCTTGACCGCTATAAAAAGGTGCTCAATAACGGCGACTATATATGGTTTAAAACGGATAACATGAAGCTTTTTGAGTTCTCGCTCAATTCATTTGCGCAGGAGAACTTCAAGCTTCAAAATATAACCCTCGACCTGCACAATTCAGGCTTTGAGGGAAATGTGATAACGGAATACGAGCAGAGATTTCTTGACCTCGGGCAGCCTATCTACAGGTTAGAGGCAACCTACCTCGGCTGGCAGGACGACAGAAAAGGAGACGAAGAACAATGAAGCATTCAGGCAGCAGAGTTGATGAAGTAAAAATCGCGTATGTAGGCGGCGGCTCACGCGGTTGGGCATGGGGACTTATGTCGGACCTCGCAAAGGTAACGGACATGAGCGGCACGGTATATCTTTATGATATAGACTATGATGCGGCGAGGAAAAACGAGGTGATCGGTAACAGAATAAAGGATTTGCCGGACTGCAAAACGGCGTGGGAATACAATGCTGTTTCAAATATTGACGAGGCGCTCACGGGCGCGGATTTTGTCGTAATATCAATCCTTCCCGGCACCTTTGACGAAATGGAATCAGATGTTCACGCGCCCGAAAAGTACGGGATTTATCAGTCTGTGGGCGACACCTCGGGACCGGGCGGAATTATAAGAGCGTTGAGAACAATTCCGATGCTTGAGGTTATCGCAAAGGCGGTTGAAAGAAGCTGTCCCGACGCATGGGTAATAAACTACACCAACCCCATGACGGTATGTATGCAGGGACTTTACCGCGCATTCCCGAAAATCAAAGCTTTCGGCTGCTGTCATGAGGTGTTCGGAACACAGAAGTTCCTGGCGCAGGCAGCGTCGGAAATGCTCGGCATTGAAAAGCCCGAAAGAGCCGATATAAAAATTAATGTTCTCGGCGTAAATCATTTTACATGGATAACAAAGGCAAACTATCAGAACTACGATCTTTTCCCGCTGTACAGGGATTTCTGCGAAAAGCACCGTGACGGCGTTGACGCTCCGGCTGATAACAACTGGATGAACAATTCCTTTACCTCCGCTGAAAAGGTAAAGATGAACCTTTTCCTCCGCTTCGGATATATAGCGGCGGCAGGCGACAGACATCTTGCGGAGTTCTGTCCGGGTAACTGGTTCTTAAAGGACCCCGAAACGGTAAACGAATGGAAATTCGCTTTGACCACCGTTAAATGGAGAAAGGACGACCTCGTAAAGAGACTTGAAAAGAGTGAAAAGCTCTACACCGGCGAAACAGACTTTGAAATAAATGAAACCGGAGAAGAGGGAGTTCGCCAGATGAGAGCGCTTTTAGGTCTTGAGGATATGGTTACAAACGTAAATATTCCTAACCGCGGTCAGATTCCTAACCTGCCCCTCGGCGCGGTTGTTGAGACAAACGCGCGGTTCAGCGCGGACAGTGTTCAGCCGGTATTCGCCGGAGAAATTCCTAAGGAAATATATCCGCTCGTAAGCCGCATATGCGCGGAGCAGCAGCTTATCACAGACGCCTGCGCCGAAAAAGACCTTGAAAAGGCGTTCAACGCGTTTATCTGCGACCCGCTCGTTTCAACAATTTCATGGGACGATGCAAGAAAGCTCTTTGACGAAATGGTGGAGAATACAAAAGCATATCTCGAAGATTATTTGAAATAATTCCTATATAGCTTGCATTAAGTACCCTGTATTTTAATCGTACTTAATGCAAGCGGTTAAGACCTCTTTTGACTAAGTTTTCTTCATTACATTGACTATAGAAAACTTAGTCAAAAGCATATATGATCTATAAAAGACACTTCACTTTTCTCAAAAACAGAAAAAAATGAAGTGTCTTTTTGATAAAACAACATTGGGGGAATAGAACCGCTTTTCATTGACGAGGAGACTTAAAAATGAGTCTGTTTTATTATCCTGTGCTAGGTTTTTGTGAATGACGCGATGCTTATAATCTAAACAGAAAAATAACAGCGAAATAATGGCAATAAAAAAATCACATCACTCTGCCGTTCACAGCGAAGTGACGTGAAATCGAATGGTGGAGCTGAGGAGAATCGAACTCCTGTCCGAAAACAAATCCACCCAAGTTTCTCCGAGCGCAGGTTATGTTTAACATTCCCTTTGTCAAAACTTCATAACCAAAGCTATGACATTAGTAGCTTCTGATTCATGGCAAGAGCCGAAGCATTCTCTTGCTCACGTTCACCACTCTAATGATGCCTCAGCCTGTGCCGTGGTAGTCACAGGGAAGACAACGCTGCAATTTAGGCAGCGTAAGCTAATTCTGTATCGTTAGCGTTTATATTTAAAAGTTTGAGCCTTTTTAACGCGGCTGACTCATCCGCGGCTCGCTTCTCAAGCTTCCTCGTCCCCGTCGAAGCCATTGCAGCCCCATATGATTTTAATTATTAGTAGTATAACATAAGTTTATTCTTTTTTCAAGGGTTTTATGCTATCTTCTTTGTGAATTTTTTATTAATCTTAATTGCCAAAGTAAATTCTCGTGTAAAATGTTTCCATGGAGAATTTAG
>JBJEIV010000374.1:0-1560 GCA_051877395.1 Candidatus Ornithomonoglobus sp. | reverse complement strand
TTGCATTAAGTACGATTAAAATACAGGGTACTTAATGCAAGCTATATAGTAAATAAAATTTTCGATTAATGTATTATATGCAGGGCTTGTGAAAAAATGAACTTTGCTATTGAATATTTTCCGCGTTTGTGATATTATATTAATGAATATATAATATGAGGAGAATTAAGCATAATGTATATAGGAATAGACCTTGGCGGTACAAATATTGCTGCGGGAATAGTGAGCGAGGCGGGGGAAATTCTGATCCAGGATTCGGTGCCCACATTAGCGGGAAGGGATGCTTGTGAAATCGCGCGGGACATGGCGGCGCTTTCGGGGAAGCTTATTAAGGCTTACGGCGCAGATATATCGCTGATAAAGGGGGTCGGAATCGGCGTTCCCGGGACGGTCGATAATAAAAAGGGAGAGGTGGTATACTGCCCGAACGTTAAAATGATTCACTTCCCGCTGGCAGAGGAATTCAGAAAGTGTCTGGATCTGCCAGTTACGATTGATAACGACGCAAATTGCGCCGCGCTGGGAGAATATGCGGTAAACGGTGAAAATGCGGCTGTTTATCTCATGATCACTCTCGGGACCGGTGTAGGAAGCGGTCTTATCATTAACGGAAGGGTGTTTTCGGGCGCTAACGGCGTTGCGGCAGAGGCCGGACATATGACGCTTATTCATGACGGCATTAAATGCGGCTGCGGAAAGCGCGGCTGCTGGGAGGTATACGCTTCGGTAACAGGACTGAAAAGACAGACAGCGGCAGCAATGGAGGAGCATCCTGAAAGTCTCATGCATAAGTATCTTAATGATGACGGAGAGATTTCGGGCAGAACTGCGTTTGAGGCGGCAAAGGCAGGGGATGAAGCCGGAAAGGCTGTAGTTGCACAGTACGCCGAATATATCGCTGACGGCATTGTAAGCATGGAGAATATTTTCCAGCCCGATATAATTGCGATCGGCGGCGGAATAAGCAGAGAGGGAGATTATCTTCTTGACCCCGTAAAGCAGTTTGTAAAGGAAAACCGATTCAATAAATATATGAAGCAGACAAAGCTCGTAACGGCAAAGCTGTTTAACGATGCCGGAATTATAGGAGCAGGGCTTATAGCAAAGGATTAATATTTAATAAAAAAAACAGCGGCTTGGTTAGGACCGCTGCTTTTTTGTTTTGTTATATAAGTAAGTAAGGAAACCACGTTGATTTGGTTAGGACCAACGTGTGATGATTGATTATGGAATAAATTTTATATATTCCAATTCTTATTATACATCAACTTTAATAAAAAATCAATAGTAAATTGAAAAAAAGTTGTGAATTATGAAATTATGAAAAGTAAACGCTATTTTTAAAAAGCTGCGCATAGAAAACAGACAGGCTCATGAGTGATACCTGTCTGTTTTCCTGACTGCTTTATAATTATTATACGAGGTAAAGAAGCTCTGTATATGTCGGGAACGGCCAGTACTCCTTTGAAACGATTGCTTCGAGAGTATCTGCTGTTTCTCTCAATGCATCCATTGCCGGAATTACTGTGTTCTTGTAGTACATACCTGTATCATATACAT
>JBJEIV010000373.1:0-1561 GCA_051877395.1 Candidatus Ornithomonoglobus sp. | reverse complement strand
AATGTGGATGATGCATGTGTATGTCAAAAGTATGTCAAAAGTAAAGTGTAGAAAAAAACAATCCGCACAGCTGAGCCGTTTTAAAGTTAAGTGTTTCAGTTTTATTACATTTCAATTAAATTTGTGATATTTACTTTAATTTAAGCATATAATATGATATACTTAACATGTATTGCGGTACATGCTATGTAACGATATCGGTCTAAAAAGCATATTATACCTCAGACAATATAAGGCGGTTATTATCTGCCTGGATGTGTGAGGTGTTATTATGAATAAGCTGGTTATAGAGGGCGGAGTGCCTTTGAAGGGTGAAATAACCGTACAGGGAGCAAAAAACGCTGTTCTTCCGATACTTGCGGCTGCTGTTCTTGCAGAAGATGAATGTATTATACATAATTGCCCGTGGCTGCGTGATGTTGAAAAAACAGGCGTGGTGCTTGAAAAGCTCGGATGTATTCTTAAAAGAGAGGCTTCAACACTGTATGTTGATTCCTCGGGAGCCGATGCCTTCAGAATTGATGAAAGGCTTATGCGTGAAATGCGTTCCTCAATTATCTTTCTTGGCGCGATTCTTGCCAGATGCGGCAAGGCGGAGGTGGGAATGCCCGGAGGTTGTCCGATAGGTCTCAGGCCTATAGATCTGCATCTTAAAGCGCTGAGGCAGATGGGAGCGGAAATAATTGAAGAGCACGGTTATTTAAGATGCTCCTGCAAAAAGCTGCGGGGGAGTCGCATACATCTTGATTTTCCGAGTGTCGGCGCTACCGAGAATATTATGCTTGCGGCTGTAACCGCAGAGGGCGCTACGGTAATTACAAATGCGGCGAGGGAGCCTGAAATTATCGATCTTGCGCAATTCCTTAACAGTATGGGCGCAAGGGTCAAGGGAGCAGGCTCAAGCTTCATAACTATTGACGGAGTGAAAAAGCTGCACGGTACCGAATACAGAATAATGCCGGACAGAATTGTCGCGCAGACATACCTGATAGCAGCTATGATCACCGGCGGTGAAATTGTTCTCAGAGGCGCGGAGCCGCATCATATGCAGGCGGGACTTTCGGCGCTCAGTGAAATGGGCGCAAAAATACGCGCCGATAAAGATTGTATATCCTTAAAAAGCGGAAAGAAAATACATAGTGTTCGGATCATAAAAACAATGCCTTATCCGGGCTTTCCAACGGATATTCAGTCGCCGTTTATGGCGCTTGCCGCTGTTGCGGACGGAACAAGTGTTTTTGTGGAAAATATATTTGAGAACAGATTCAGACACGTTGATGAGCTTGTGAGAATGGGAGCGGACATAAAGGTAGAAGGCAGAAGCGCGGTTATAAGAGGAGTTAAACGTCTTTACGGAGCCAATGTTGAGGCTTATGAGCTGCGCGGAGGCGCGGCCCTGGTTGTTGCGGCGCTCGCTGCCGACGGTGTTTCAACCGTTTGCGGAACAGAGTTTATTGACAGAGGATATGAGAATATTGAAAGACAGCTTGCTTTTTGCGGCGCAAAGATAAAGCGTGTCTGGGCGTAAAGCCGGATAGGTGGGATTGATGGATAACAAGCG
>JBJEIV010000372.1:0-7458 GCA_051877395.1 Candidatus Ornithomonoglobus sp. | reverse complement strand
TCTGACTGTTAATCAGAGGGTCACTGGTTCGAGCCCAGTTGGAAGAGCCAAACACCGCGGTAACCGAACCACTATCGGTTACCGCTTTTAATATTTCGTCAAAGTCTTTATTGTAACTATCGACTTCATCAAGGTCGGATAGATTTACAAGATTATACAAGATCAATATTTTATCATCCCATATGTAGATTTTATCTATAAGCCGCTTGATTAACATCTGTTTTTCCTTCATAGGTGCATTCTCACTTAAATCAAGAGATTTAAAGAAATTCATGAGCTGTGACTTTGAAAAGCGACAGCGCTGCGCCTTTTTTACATCTATTTCATATTCAAGCTTGTTTCTTACGGCTTCAAGCTCCTGCAATCGCTGTTTAGTAGTAGGAGTTACGATACCTTCTTCGATCGCGGACATTATATTATTTATCTTTCGGTTTGTTGTATTTAACTGATTTGTGAGGGCGGCGATTGCAGCGACATTCATATTTGATTTACTTTGACGTTCTATAATTGTATCAACAATACAGCTAATTATATTATTGTCGTTCAATAGCCTTGAAATAGCATCCATAACATAGTTTTCAAGAAAATCCTTTTGTATATTTCTTGCATCACATTCATGTTTCTTTTTTCGCCCGGTGCAAAGATAATAATAATGCTTTTTACCATTCCGGCTGCGTCCTGTTTCGCCATGCATTTTACTTTGACAATATCCGCAGTATAATTTCCCTGTCAACAAATAACGATCTTTTGCCCGGTGCATGGATCCGGCATTCTTTAACATTCCGGCTTGTACCTGCGCCAGTTCAAACAGTTCATCCGATATTATTCTCTGATTATCGTCATATAATTCCATATCATCATATTTGTATTTGCCTATATAGCGTGTGTTCTGCACAAGCGGAGTTATAGCGTCTTTCGTGAACTTGTTGCCGTATACTGTTTTATAACCGTGATTGTTTAAATAGTCTGCTATATCCTCTTTGCGTTCCCCAGCGACATACATTGTAAATATCATCTTTACGGCCGGAGCAGTTACGGGATCGGGCGCATACGTTCCTTCAGGTGACTTGCAATATCCAAACGGGATTTTGCCGACAATTTTATGCTTCATTGCCGTTTCCCTCATGCCGCGCTGTACCTTTTGCGACAGATCCTTTGAGAAATATTCCGCAAATCCCTCTAATACGCTTTCCATTAGCACACCCTCAGGGCTGTCCGTTATGTTTTCCATGACGGAAATAACTGAAACACCATTAAGCCGCAACTGTCGTTTGTATACCGCGCTGTCATAACGATTGCGGGCGAAGCGGTCAAGCTTCCACACAAGAATAGTATCAAACAGCTTTTTAGAGCTGTCGCGGATCATCTGCTGAAACTGCGGGCGGCGGTCAGAGGTTGCCGTCAATGCTCTGTCTATGTATGTATCAACAATTTGCAGCCCATGAGCTTCAGCGTATTTTTCACAGTCGTGCATCTGTCCTTCAATACTCTGCTCCGTCTGGTTATGGCACGAGTAACGGGCATATACCACACAACGATTATTATTAGATTTTTGCATTAAAAAAACACTCCTTTTACTTGTAATTTTGGAGTGTCTATGATATAATAACAGTTGTGGAGCTGTGTTTATATCATAGACACAATTTATATCGATCCCTTCCGGTGCGCCAACATCGGAGGGGATTTTTTACAGATATTATAAATTAAAATTCTCCGAATTGCAGTTAGAACATCTTTTTGCTTTTGCGGGATTTTTTGTTTTACAAAGAGGACATACCCATATGTCACCGGACACCACATTATTGATTGTACGAGGCTTTGTGGAAACAGATGGTTTTTGTGCAACGGTATTTCTCTGTACATTACCTGTGTCTTTGCCTGATGCTTTTAGTATATCTAATGATTTCCGTATTTCGTTGAGATTATTAATCTGCACTTCCTGATTATCCAGATGGGAGTATATAGCGTATAATACAGCAGCTGGAATAATTCCGGAAATCCAAATCATTATAGCCACAAGCCAATTAAACTTGTCGGCAGAATAATAAGAATAATCCTCAATACTAAAAACAAACCCGGCAATAATACCGATCATAACAACGGTTATTATTGATGCAATAAACCAATATTTAAAAAATTTACTATGTTCGTTATGATGAAACATATTTTTTCTCCCTTTCAATGAAATTCTTAATATACAAAACCATCATCTATATGTCGCGGATAAATCCTATGTACATACATGTGCAAAGGATTTAAAACAGGCTTGTATAATTTCTTTACGCTTAAATCAACAATCATATCAGAAACACTATTCAGATTGATGTTTTCTGTATTCAATGCGAGCTGTATTAAATCAGGCTTTGAGAGATACTTTACCTTTAAATTGGTATCAGCGAATAATTCAATTAATTCAGTTCTTTTAAGTTTAGTAAGTTTTGTCTGCAAATTTCCTATATCCTCAAACACTTCGCAGGACAACACAACTTCCGGCACTTTCTCCTTACGCATTAGCTTATGCCCGATTTTATTATCAAACTCATAGAAATATCTTGCTAAAATATGGGCGTTTTCTTCGTCAAGTGTATCAATATATACTTTTATCTTGTCTTTCAAGGTTTTATCATCCGTGCCGTAGTCGCCTTTTGCAACTTGTATATTACTTGTATCAACCATTCCTAATTCAACTGCAAGGCGGTATATATGTTTGCATGGCAGCTTTCGTCTTATAAAATCAACACAAGAGCAAAATTCTAAAGTAGTATTATAGGTACTCCCTTTGCTGCCGTTAAAAACACCGCTTTGTTTTTCTGTGTCTATACTTAATGGGATAAGTTTTGAAGTCAACGCGCGTGTAAATCTCTTTTTCTGATCCGGGTGCGCTTGTATACTTTCGTCCCATATTCCAAAATCGAATGGATCATTCATTAATCAATCCCTCCGTTTGGGTTGCTTTAAACGACAAATCTACAATTTCATTATTATTTTTTTGAATATAATCATAATATAATTCAATGTAATATTGCTTTCTGTTTGACGGCATAGATAAATTACGATACTTATTTATATATGCCTCATATATACAATGCACTTTGTTATCTTTAATGTATTGCAGCAAATCTTCTTTCTTTCGCGGCAATTTTAATTCCGGCTCTTTTAGTTTGATTTGATTTGTCAAGTAACGAAAATCAAACTTTTCTAATATGTTTTCTGCCGTTGTTACAAGAAGCCAACCAGAACTATGTAATTTGTCAATTTCCGATGAATGCAGCCACGTTATGTTAGACATACCGGTGTTCATAAAATAAATAATCAAAGAGTTCAGCAATGTTTTGCAATTAGAATCTAAAGTCTCATAATCATTGCACATCCTATTGTATAATGCCTTATCAAATCCATTAGCATTCTTTCCATAAAAAATATTGCCTTTCTCAAGATTTGAACGATACGAACACCCTTCATATCCCTCTATATCCATAACGCATTGCCGAGCGTCCGAACATTCACGGTAATGTGAACAACAACCGAAAACATCATAGTTTTGCTGCTCAGTATTTTGCTGAAAATTGTCAAGTAAACTTAATTGCTCCATTATGACCTCTCTTTCGTAAAATTCGTATGTATAGATCGTTTTTTTACTTGTGTTCTGTAATAAAATCCTCAAATTGGTGACGGACCTGGCGTTCGAGAGCTGACATATAAAATTTGTTGCGTTCTCTTAATTCGTTAAGTCGTTTCAAACGGTATTCGGCGGCGGTATATGATAAGCCCGTGAGGCTCATTAATTCACTGACGGTTTGCACATTCAGCTCATACAATACACATGCCGGAGCCAATAGCCGCGCTGCGAATTGATTAGCGGCGGTTTCTTGCGGATCTGGCGGAACTTCTTCACCGACGTTCCAACGCGTCACTACACCATTATCTGTTATATGCCCCAACAGGATATGTCCCAATTCGTGCGCAAGCGTGAATTTGGTACGGCTATACGGGACGATTGTGTCATTATAGAATATAGCATAATGATTGTTGATTGTGATTGAAAACCCGTCGTTACTGAGCGCATAACGGCTTAATTTGTATGCTTTAATCAGTTCTTGATTTTCACGATATGTATATATACGAACACCGACGTTATGGCAAATATCAAAAATATTTACAGGGAGGGAAGATACTTTGAATTTGATTAATATCTTCCACGCTAAATCCCTTGCTTTTTTGTAATCACTATAGTTATTTGAATACATGTATAATCACCTCGAGGATAATTATACTATGTATTCAAATTTCAGTCATTGCAAAATACTTTCCTCAATATGCCAATTATTCCAGTTCAGGATAATTTTTCTTTATAAATTCCTGTGCAGCCTCTGCCTCTTCTTCGGAAAGTACCACTTTACCGCTTTCACCGTTACGTCCTGCAATAGGGAATACCCGCTGAACCGGTTTGTCTATTTTAATAATACTACCGCTTGCCAAATCATCAGTTTGTGAATGATTACTGTTGATCTCCATAAGCTTATCTACATATTCAAGAACTCCTGACCGTCCTTCGGGAGACAAGTCAAGAAAAGCTTTTATAATTGCAGTTTCTTTATTATTCAACCCATGAGCGACTACAAGTTCGTCAAGAATAGTTTGTTTTGATTTTACAAACATATCTCCGATTCCATTTCTTAACCATACTTCATTGACATTGAAAGTTGTGCATAAATGATTAACAAACAAGTCTGTCGGCTCAACTCTCCCCATCTCATAGTTAGAAATAACATCTCGTGATACGCCTAATATCTTGCCAAATTCAGTTTGTGATAAATCTTTTTTCTTTCTTAATTTTTTAATTCGTTCTTTCACGATACTCACCTCGCTTTTGATTACAATATAATGATAACATAAAATAATGAGTATGTCAACACAAATAAATAAAAAATTTTATAAAAACGTGTTGACATACTCAAAAAAGTGTGTTATAGTAAGTATATAGACACAAAATATTTAAAATAAATGTGTTCAAGTACGAAAGAGAGGTGAGGGAAGATGGATGAAATGAAAACATCAGCCGAAAAATTAATCGAGATTATCCGCAGTATGCCGGAGGCGGAGGCGGAAAGACTATTGTTTCTGGTCGAGGGTACGCGCTTAGGCGAGGCTGCGGCAAAGAAAACAGCATAAGGGCGGCGGAACAGCCGCCCAATACATAACGACAATACAGAATTAATCAATAAGCAGCGCAATTAAAGAAAGGAACATATCAATGAGAAAAAGAATTGTAGCTGCAATAATTGTAGCAATTTTAATTATCGGCGGGATTGCTTCCTGCAAGACAATACCCGCGGGAGAAACCGGAGTTGTAACAAAGTTCGGTGCGGTAAGCGACAACGTACTAAGCGAAGGTATTCACTTTACAGCACCTTTTATCACAAAGGTTGTAAAGATGGATAACAGAGTAGTAAGAACCGATGTTGACGTAAACAGCGCATCAAAGGACTTACAGACAGTATCATCAACAATCTCGGTAAATTACAGATTGGACACGTCAAAGTCTGCTGATGTATACAAAAATATCGGAACGGATTATGAAAATGTCATTGTTCGTCCGGCGGTGCAGGAAACGACAAAGACTGTTATTGCCAAATTTACGGCAGAGGAGCCAATAACAAACCGACAGATAGTAAGTGAACAGATGTCGGAGGCGTTAGGTCAAAAGATAAGTCCTTATGGATTAAGTATACAGGAGTTCAATATACTCAATTTTGATTTTTCAGAGGAATTTAATAAGGCAATTGAGGCGAAGCAGACCGCGCAGCAGGAGGCATTGAAAGCTGAACAGGATTTGCAGCGCGTAAAGGTCGAGGCGGAACAAAAGATTGTTGAAGCACAGGCAGAGGCGGAAAAGTACAGATTGCAGAATCAGGAAATAACCGACAAGACATTAGCTTTGAAATACCTTGAAAAATGGAACGGCAAATTGCCGACTGTAACAACAGACGGAAATCAAATATTAGACATAGGCGAGCTATTACAGCAGTAATAAAACATAGCGCTGCTTATTGATTAATTCTGTATTGCAAATAAAAGTTCATACCACCACCCAAACGGCGGATTGTATTCTATAGCTTGACTTGAAACCACCCTTAAGTATTTCTCCGAAAACGTTTGGATTGTATTTGACAGCATACGCCGATTGCGCAGGCGTTAAAGCGCACCTTCCGCCGTTTCGGCGGTGGTATGAACAAAGGATAACGGAAGCGAGGTGAAAGAAAAAATGCCAGACAGAAAAACGATAATAGAAGCGCTGGGCGATGCACTATATGATAAATTATGTTACTTGAAGAACAACACGCGATTTGCATCAAGTGAAGAATATACCAAAATATCAACAGCGGTATACATATATGACCGCATACTTGAAGATAAGAATAAATTTACACCTGATTCAACCGCGAATGCAACCGACGACGTTAAAATAGGTGCAGAAATAACACTCCCTGAGTTCACGAAGTTCATGGAAGAATATAGGGAGAATACAAGAAGAAAAGTCGATTAACAACAGAAAAAGGCACCCGCAAGACTAACCCCGTGAGTGCCGACGGTATGATGTAATATACCGCAATCTGAACAATTACAGTATATCACATCATACCGGAATTTGCAAGATGTTTTTTTGAAAGGAGTGCAAACGGTATGGAGAGACAGTTAAAAGAATATTCAAACGCGGCGCAGATTGACGCCGCAAAAATCCCACAATCAACGCTCGACTTTTTGGCTGACGTATTTTTTAGTATATTTATGGATGCGGAAATGGAGGAGGCGAAGGACAATAATTACTGTCGATAGATGCAGAGAGTTATTAAAGAATGGCGGAAAGGTATACCACAACGCGAGATATAACTGCCAAATGTCAGACTATGAAAATACAATAGAATACATAGAGCTTCATTATGACAGACAGAAAAAGAAATACATATATAAGCCTGTGCTATTGCATGACAGGCAGAGAATAGTATGCAATTTGGAAAATGTGTTTGAGGTGGAGACAGTTCCATCATCAGAAGATACTGCATGAAATATTGAAGCGAAAAACTTGACTAAGAAATATCCAAGAGAGGTGAGTATAATGGCAGATAAGCATCTGGGCAGAGTATCGGCATATGCCGAACGCGAGTTAAGCAAGGCATATAAGCGTGAAGGCTTAACAGGCGCTCATGCAGTGTTTTCTGAAATGGTCGGAAGCATACTGAAAACAAAACGTATGTCGAGCTCCGACAGACTGTCACAGATCAGGTGCTTTTATTCAGCATTGCAGACGGTGACAGACAAGTGAAAGTGAGGTGAGGCAGATGAAAAGCAGGTGGAAGATTACAAGTCAGTATATCGATGATGAAAAGAAGATATACCAGGTATATCGCACAATAGATTTGAGAAAAACAGACCACAGCGGAAACCGTGAATACGTTC
>JBJEIV010000371.1:0-1564 GCA_051877395.1 Candidatus Ornithomonoglobus sp. | reverse complement strand
CGCTTGTAAGTATACCTATCTTGCGCATGTTGTTTGTCCCCTTTGCTTAATATTTTTTAATCAAATGCCGCGAACAGAGCCGGCTTCAGCCTTGCCGTAACAACTCTGTCCTTACCGCACGCATCCTCAATTACCTTTACGTTAGAGAAATCCTCCTCGCGGAGAAGGTCCGATACCTCCTCGCCCTGATTACAGCCGATCTCAAAGGCTATGACGCTGTTCTCCGACATGATCTCCTTTGCGACCTCCTCCACGATACGCTGGTAGAACATAAGTCCGTCAAAGCCGCCGTCAAGCGCCTCAACAGGCTCATAGCTGCTCACTATGTTGTCCAGACTGAATATTGTGTCGGTTTCAATATAGGGCGGGTTTGACACGATCACATCATATTCGCCCTCAGGGATCTCCTCCAATATGTCGCAGCGCATCGTTTTTACGCTTACGCCGTTGAGCTCGGCGTTCTCTTTGGCAACGCCTAATATCGCGTCGCTGTAGTCAAGCAGAGTGACCTCCGCGTACGGGCACAGCTTTGCAATGCTGATACCGATACAGCCGCTGCCGGTGCCGATGTCAAGCACCCTTATTTTCTTTCCCTCCGCCTTTTCCGCCATGTCGTTTATCCTTTCAATGACAGTCTCAACAAGGGTTTCGGTGTCCTGACGGGGGATGAGAACAAGGTCGTTTACCTTAAAGGTCATTCCCATAAATTCGGTTTCACCGAGAATGTACTGGAGCGGCTCGCCCGCCATGCGGCGCAGAACTATCTCCTCGATCGCTGTAAGCTCATCGTCTGTAACCTCCCTCGGATGCAGAACGAAATCGGACTGTGACATTTTTGTGACATAAGATATTATCCAGTCCGCTTCATGAGCGTTTTCGTCTAATTGCTTGCGCAGCTCACTGCGCAACCTGCCGATTACCATTTGTCCTCCTCTTTATTCTCCGGTATGCATGGCATCATTGAGGCGATTGCGACCTCAATCTGTGATTCGTCCGGCTCTCTGGTCGTAAGTCTTTGCAGCCACAGACCCGGCTTTGAAAGAATGCCAACACACTTATTTTTACTCCTGCCCGCCCATTTGATCACCTCGTAGGATAATCCGGCAACTATCGGCAGACAGCATATTCTTGTGACAAGTCTTAAAAGAATCGATATAATTCTTGAAAATTCATTGAACCGCGGCAAAAACGCGAATACAATGATACTTATTATCATTACGAAAAGCAGAAAGCTCGTTCCGCATCTCGGATGAAAGCGTGTATATTTCTTTACGTTTTCGGGGGTAAGCTCCTCGCCAGCCTCGTAGCAGGCTATTGTCTTATGCTCCGCGCCGTGGTATTCAAAGGTGCGCTTTATGTCCTTCATCTGTGAGATCAGCGCCATATAGCCCAGGAATATTATCATTCTTAAAATACCCTCAAACACGCTTGTAAAGCCCTGCGGCGAGGTTATCGGCTCCAGAGCGGGAATTGCCTCGACCGCGCCCGAGAGCGCCGAGGGGAGAAGTATGAAAAGTCCCACGCTGAATATTATCGCGATGAATACCGCAAAATATATTATAAC
>JBJEIV010000370.1:0-1575 GCA_051877395.1 Candidatus Ornithomonoglobus sp. | reverse complement strand
AAAAGACACATTGAGAACACTTCCCGCGTTAAACTCGTCCGAGCCGTTTATCTGTATATTATCAAGCTTTTCCTTTAAAAGTCTTTCCATTAAGCTTCTTTTGCGCCGCATCTCCTCCGCGTCACAGCCGCACCTCTGCGCCGCCGCGCCGAACGCAAGTATTCCGCCCACATTCTCCGTGCCCGGTCTGATTTCGTTCTGCTGCTCTCCGCCGTACAGAACAGGCGTTACGCGCGTATTGCCGATATAAAGCGCTCCGCAGCCCTTGAAGCCGTGAATTTTATGGGCGCTAAGAGATACCATATCGACACCCAGCTTATTTATATTTACAGGAATCTTACCGAAGGACTGAACACAGTCCGTATGCACCGCGCATTTCGGCGATACGGCATGAGCCGCTCTTGCGATCTCCTCTATCGGCTGCATCACACCCGTTTCATTGTTGACGTGCATTATGCTCACAAGAATTGTGTCCTCCGTGAGCTGCTCCTCAAGCTTTTTTACATTTACCCTGCCGTCAGCGTCAACATCGGCAAATATAACCTCAAAGCCCTCGCGCTCAAGCTTTTTCGCAGCCTCAAGCACCGAGGGATGCTCAATTGTCGAGGTAATAATTCTTTTGCCCTGCTTCCGCTTTGCATACGCTGTGCCAAACAGAGCAAGATTATTCGCCTCTGTTCCTCCCGATGTAAAATATATATTCTTTTTGTCGCCGCCCAGCTTTTTCGCAAGCTGCTCCTTTGCGGCGGTTATAAGCTTTTCGGTACGCAGACCGAGACCGTGCAGCGAGGACGGATTTCCAAACTCCTCCGCCGCTTTAAACATAGCTTCCGCCGCCTCCCTGCATGGCTTTGTGGTTGCGGCATTATCCAAGTATATCATTTTATATTTTGTCCTTTTTATTAATATATATAACTGAATTATACCATATTATCCGTCATTATTCAAGAGGCAAAAAATCATTTTGCGGTGTATATCTGCGCAGGTATTATCCGGGTAACAGAGCTGCCGGATAACTATATATCTGAACCGTACAAAAAAGGCTGTATCAAAACTAAATTATTGTTTTGATACAGTCTCTTTAAAAACCTATATTATTCTTCAATCGCGTGTATCTTTGCGACACGGTTTGCATGTCTGCCGCCGAGAAATTCCGCGTTGTTCCATGCGTCAACGATCATAAACGCAAGCTCTCTGCCCGTGATCCTTCCGCCGAGGCAGATTATGTTTGCATTGTTATGCTGCTTTGCCATTGTCGCGCTGTACACGTCGGTGCAGTGCGCCGCGCGTATTCCCTTGAACTTATTCGCCGCGATAGAAATTCCGATACCCGTTCCGCATATAAGGATTCCCTTCTCTGCCGAACCGTCCAGAACCGCCTCGCACACGGGCCTTGCGCAGTCGGGATAGTCAACGCTGTCCTCGTTATATACTCCGTAGTCCTTATATTCAACTCCCAGCTCGTCAAGATGCTTTTTAATATGCTCCTTAAGCTCATAGCCGCCGTGATCGCTTCCTATAGCTATCATTTGTCAGCACTCCCTTTCCTTTTGTTATCATATTCTCTCTCAGCCT
>JBJEIV010000369.1:0-1576 GCA_051877395.1 Candidatus Ornithomonoglobus sp. | reverse complement strand
ATTTCCGACTGTCTGTATATCTCGTACAACGAAATTATTGTTGATGTACATATTGATATTTCTCGCCGCCGCGCTGATACCAGAGGTCATAAATACACCTGCCGCAATCAATGAAATTAAAGCTTGTTTTTTCATGTTATTTTGTCTCTCCTTTGTTTATTTATATTAAGCAAGGTCTTTGCGACCTCATAGCGACCGCTGTCAACTGAGGCTTTAAATTATAATACGCAATAGCATTATCGGCTATTTCAAGAAACTCGTCTATACGCTTTTGATTGTCCGAAGAAACGAGTTTATCAAGATCAAGTACTGCCTTATAATTTCTATTGTCTGCTGTCACTATTATTATACCTCTTTTATGGCTTATTGTCTTGGACTAAAAGTGACAAAATAGGCGGGTACAGCAAACTCTGCTATACCCGTCTTGATTATTCTGAAATTACCACAGGCTTGCTGATGCCGCCGACCTCTGTCTTAACGCGGCTGTCAATAACAACGGTAATGCTGTAGGTGCCTGTTTTAGGCGCGGTATATACAAAGCGTCTGCCGTACTTTGCCTCGCCGCCAAAAACCTTTTCATTATTTATATAAACGTCAACATAGTCACCGAACAGTTCTCGGAATATGAGCTTTTCACCTTCGCGTATTTCCGCTGAGGTTCTGTACATTTCAAAGCCGGTTTTGCCGTTGAATATATCGTCATAGCCGCTGCCGACAGAAACTATAACCCATGTGTTCATGTCGCTGTCAGAAATTTCCTTGCTGTAATCGGGATATTCCTCCGAAAGCTCAAGGGTCTGGCGCCATTTTACAAGATAACGTTCCTTGACTGACGGAATCTGTATCGGGGCGTTTTTCTTAACAGTAACAGGAATCGTTATCTCTGCTGTTATGCCTCTGTCGGTTGCAGCTGTAACGGTAATTTCCTTTATGCCCGTATCCGGCTCAACAACCGCCTGGGCGCAGCCTGCAAAAAGCTTTCTGAAATCCGCTTTATCAGCCTCGTGGGAGTTCGGGTCTCCGTTGCCCACACCGATCACCTTGCCACCATTTACGGTGAAATGAACCGTGTCATCCGCGTTGAATACGAAATGACCGTCCTTATCAAGCGCCTTTACGTTGACGCAGATTGCGTCATTTTCATGAGCAGCTTCCATACCTGAGGATATGTCAAGAGCCGCAATGGCGTCGCAGGTATAAACGGTGTCAGAAGCTTTGCCGTCCGTTGAACGTACAGTAAGCTTTCCCTTTTCAAATACAGTGTCAAATTCCGCATAATTTTCATCGTCTGCTGTGGCCGCGCCGACAACCCTGTCGTTAATAAGTATTTCAAGCTCCTTGCAGTTTGAGAAGATGTGAAGCTTTACCGTCTTGCCCTCACTGTAATTCCAGTGTGAAACGATATGCACAATCGGCTCGTCCGTCCAGTAGGATTTATTGAGATAATAAGCGGATTTTCTGAAGCCGCAGGTATCCATGATGCCGAACTGTGTTGATATTGACGGATAGGCGAATGGGGTAGGCTCGCCGCGGTAGTCAAAGCCTGTCCATACAAAGTATCCCGCGATGTTCTCAC
>JBJEIV010000368.1:0-7531 GCA_051877395.1 Candidatus Ornithomonoglobus sp. | reverse complement strand
TATCCTCTAAAAGCTCTATGATTTTTTTATAGCTCTCGCTTTTGCCCCTGTAGCGATCCTTATCCTTTAAAACTATCCATTCAATCGACTTTACCGACGTTCCCGACGGTATCATGGTGTGAATTATTTCAAGATAGGTTGCAAGGTAGCGTTCGTGCATAAATTCAATGAGCGGCACCATATTTTCCCTGAATGCCGGCTCCTCCGTTGAGAGTCTTATTATGCTCTTTATGCCCCTTTTTACATCGGTGCTTTCACTGACATGAAGAACAAACCCCTCCATCTCAATGTTTCCCTTTGTAAACTGTACAAGGACTCTGGAGCCCGGACGAACATCCCCCTCCAGCTCCTGCGGTATTCTGTAATCGAATACACGGTCAACAGCCCGCGCAGGCTGATTGACTATGACTCCGGCGTACATCAGAAATCATCGTCCTCAAGCTCATCATCATCGACTGTCTCGTCTGCCTTGGCAGCCGCCGCGGCAAGCGCTGCGTCAAGAAGGCTCATTTCCTCCTTGGGTTCTTCCTCAGCCTGCTGCTCCTCCGGCGTCTGCTCCGGCTCAATGTCTATTACTCCCTTTTCGAGCTGCATTATCGCCTCGAATTTCTCTTCCTCGTATTCCTTCGCCTTCTCAATCGCCTCTGAACGGACATAGCCTACTACACCGTCTGCAATTTCATTTACAGCCTGGGTTACCGGCTTTTCAAGATTCGGATCATATCCGCTGCCGTCAGGAGCCGCATCCTCGACCGCCTTTCTTTCAAGACCGATCATTCTTGCTCTCTTTGCCACCATTGATACCAATGTATAACGGCTGTCAACACAGCGGTCCAATTCTGTAATTCCCGGTTTTATCATCATAATATTTTTCCTCCTGCCATATTAGTCCAAGTTTTCATTTATAAGCGCGTTGATCATTTCCTGCTCCGCGCGCTTTTTATTGAGGTACGCCATTACCTCATGCACACAAACCTCCAGATTATCGTTTACTATCTGGGTCGTATATTTATCTGCCTGGGTAAGCTCCCAGCGTGTATTTTCAAGCCTTTGTGTAATTTCCTCGGCTGTCTCACGGCCCCTTGTCACAAGACGTTCCTTCAGCGCCTTCATTGACGGCGGGATAAGGAAGATCAGAACCGCCTCCGGGAAAAGCTTCTTGACCTGGAGCGCGCCCTGCGGCTCGATTTCAAGCATAACATCCTTCCCATCATTAAGCAGCTTCTTTACCGATTCTCCCGGAGTACCGTAGTAATTGCCGTTGTACTTTGCATATTCAAGCATTTCTCCGTTTTTGATCATGCTTTCAAATTTATCAAACGTTACATAGTGATATGTCTCGCCCGGCACCTCGCCCACCCTGCATTCGCGGGTCGTTGCCGAAACGGAAAGATGCAGCTCCCGCTCCTTTTCAAGCAGCGCCTTGCACACCGTTCCCTTTCCTGTCCCAGAGGGACCCGAAAGCACAAAAAGGATTCCTTTCTTCTGCATCAGTCATTACCTCCTTCATCGCCGCTGTCGTTAAATTCATCCGGATCATATTCACCGTCAAGCCTCTGCGCAAGCTTTTCGGGGATTATCGCCGACAGAATTATGTGTCCTGAATCCATAACCACAACGGAGCGCGTTCTTCTTCCGTAGGTCGCATTGACCAATATTCCCTTGTCCTCCGCCTCCCGGATAAGCCGCTTTATTGGCGCGCTGTCCGGGCTTACCACCGAAACGACACGGTTGGCGGAAACCATGTTTCCGAAGCCGATATTTATTAGTTTCATACTATTGACTATTGACTCCTTTCACAAAAGCCGTTTGAAGAAAATGCTCTAAGCAGGTCGTGCGGTTGAGCGAACGACGTGTACGTTGGTACTCTAGCGAGCGAAACCGTGCGAGATGCAACGAGCATTTTTTTCAAACTTCCTATTCTATATTCTGTATCTGCTCTCTTAATTTTTCTATCTCGCCCTTCAGCTCAACCACTATCTTCGCGGTTTCAAGATCAGATGCCTTTGAGCCTATTGTGTTGCACTCGCGGTTGATCTCCTGAATAAGAAAATCAAGCCTTCTTCCGGCAGGCTCTCCGCCGCTTATAATGCTCTCAAACTCGTCATAGTGGCTCGCAAGACGGACTGTTTCCTCATTCACCGCAATCTTATCGGCAAATATCGCAACCTCTGTAAGAACACGCGCGTCATCGATCTCACGACCCTCAAGCAGCTCGTTTATCTTTGCATAGAGCTTTTCCTTATATTCCGCAACGATCTGAGGTGAACGCTCGTCAACGCGCTGAGCAAGCGAACGCATATAGCTGATCCTCGCCCTGAGGTCCTCCTCTATTCTTCCGCCCTCACGCTCACGCATTGCGACAAACGCCGCAAGAGCCTCGTCAAGAACAGCGCTGACCGCCTGCCACAGCTCCTCCTCATCGTCGCGCTTAGGCTCCGCGCGGAAAATATCGCCGAACTGCGCAAGCTTTGAAACGGTTACATCGTTTTCAATTCCGAACTCCTCGCACAGCTCACGTAAGGCTTCAAGATAACCTCCGGCAAGCTCCTTATTAACCGTTATGGTCTTGTCAGCCTCTCCGACCGATTCAAGGCTTACATACACATCGATCTTGCCGCGCGCAACGGCGCTGCTCACCGCAAGCCTTACCTTCTCCTCAAGAAAGCCGTACTGGCGCGGAACCTTGATATTGTAGTCGGAAAAGCGATGGTTCACTGACTTGATCTCGACCGTAATCTTCTTTGTACCGGTGACAGACTCCGCTCTGCCGTATCCGGTCATACTTTTTAGCATACAAATCATTCCTTCTGACTAAAGCACATTATTGTTTAATTATATCATGTTTTCAGAGATAATTCAACCGTTATTTCTTAATTTTTTAAGAATTTTCTAAAGCCCTGTTTCATATGTATATACAAATACACGTTACGGAGGTTCAGCCATGAACATTAAAGGAATTATAAGGGGACTGTTCTTTGCTTTGGTCATTACTGCCGTATTTCTCGTTGCGGGAGCGGCGCTTACATATTTTAATATTATCGACGAACGCACCGCAAGCATAGCCGCTTTTGCAGGCGCGGCAGCCGGGGTATTCATCGGCGCTCTGGGCGCGACAAAGACCGCTGAAAATAAAATACTGCTTAACGCTCTCTTTGTAAGCCTTCTATTCTGTCTTTTGATCTTCTTCGGAGCGCTTGGTATAAACGGCGGCTTTGAGCTCCATACCCGCACCCTTACCCTGCTCGGCGCTGTTCTGGCTGCGGGGTTCTTAGGCGCAGTGTTCGGAAAATAAATGCATTTTAAAAGCGCTCTCCTTTGTGATATAATCCCCTTAGAGTATATCCGGTTGTTGTTCACTTAATAATTAACCAAATATATTCACTATTACAACTATGAAAGGTGTCATGAAAGTCTGGATCGTATGACACCGATGGAGTATCATGCATATCTTGACAAGGCAGCATAAGCTGCAAAACAGACAAATACCGCGCCCTGAAATTGGGGCACGGTATTCAAAAATTTTTATTTAAAGTGTCTGCTTGACAGGACCATGTTCGATTCCGCGCATTACCGAATTCATCTCCAGTTATGTTCTATTTCATAATCATATAGGAGCTTCAAATTAGCTGATGCAATCTCATCCATGCGCGCCTTGGCATCCTCCTGATTTGTGTAAATTCCCATATACCATGTTTTTCTGTTGAAATATTCCGCATATTTATCAGTTGTGAAGATATATCCGTTATCCGCATAAATTTCATTTATCATAAGTCTAACGGTTTCTCTTGTTTTTTCCTCACCGTTCTTGCTGTAATATGCATCTAACTCCGAATGTGTCAGATATCTGTTCTGCGGATAGATATATTCGTCAGGAGCTGGGTCATCATTAATATAACCTATACTTTTACCCTTATCAGGCCGACCGTCATGCTCTCCGTCTTCATAGCCTCTGCCATCCGCCGGCGGTTTATCCGGTCTGTCATCATGCGATTCATTCGGCCTTTCTGTAGGCGCTTCAGTAGGCGGTTCTGTAGGTGCTTCTGTGGCAGGTGCAGGCGCCATGAACCCGCCTCCGCCGCCTGAGCTTATTGCAGGATGACTATTATATTTTTTGTTGCTTCCCGCAGCAAACAGATATGTAATGGTTCCCGCAAGTCCTACTGCCAGTACTATAAGTATAACTATTATAACCGTAAACAAATTTATCCCCTGAGACTTGCCTGCAGTACTGCTGCGCGCCGTATTCTGTGGCTTTTTTACAGGCTGCTTCACTTCCGGTTTCTTTACGCGAGCTCCGCATATGTTACAGAAAAGCGCATCATCCGGTAAATTATTATTGCATGCTGGGCATCTCATATATTATCACTCCCCGCTATTTATTATCGTGTAACCCATGTTATCACAGAAATCCTTCAATGAAATATAAACCAGTCTGTCCTCATTTTCATCCTTTACTATACGAACCGTGACAGGAAATACTATATTTCTATCATTTATTATAAACTCTTGGTTAATAATATCTACTTTTATGTTTTGTTCTGCACCCGAAAAAACAAAATCAAGTCTGTTATCATCTGTATTGCTGTGATATGCTTCATTACTCCCCGTCATAGCATTAAATAAGGATTTTACATGCACATAATAATTATTATCAATTTTTATCAGCCTATTAGTATGATCTGAATCATTTGACAAATAAATTATATTCTCCGGATTATTTACTTCCTGTATTGAAACATTTTCACTATCTAAAACCGTCTCCGTTTCATCTTTTGGAGTTATTATTTCGTTTTCAGATGAGCCTTCATCGGATTGGCTCATAGTCACATCATCTTGCTCTGTATTCTTCCCTATGGTTGTAACTAAAAATACTGCAATAACAACAAATACTATCAGCATAACAGCCGCTGCTACAACTCTTGTCAGCATCAGACGTCGATGCTCTCTAGCCTTTCTTACCTGCCTGCGTGTATTCATTCTGTGTTGAAAGCCCTTCTGACTTATATCAGGATGCTCTTGATAACTGCCTGCAGGCGGCATCATTGATACATCTGCATTCGGATATGACTGTCCATAATTCTTTTTCTGTACCGCTTCAATATCTGGCTGAGAAATCGCATTCTGAGCAGGCATAAAATCATCAATCATCGGATTATATAATTCCTCTGTCTTCGGAACATCACTTTCTATGGGCTTAATATTACTTTCATCGTATCTTGGTCTGTATGTGGTATCCTCTGTCGATTTGCCTTCGATCCACTCATCAAAATTATCAGCCGAATTAAAGATATAGCCATTGTGTATTTCTGTACTGCATCCGCAGAATCTACAAAATGTACTGTTATTGTCTATCTTTCTTCCGCAATATTTACAGTTCATATAATCACTCCATTGTTTTATACTATTAATCCCGCAATAACCGTATAGTTATCATTATTATTATCAGCTCTCAAAAGCAGTCTGATAAGCATATAATTAATCCACTGCTCAGCCGTTGCCGCTTTTGCCAGATCAATTTCCATTTCTGTCTCATATACATATTCCCAAAATCCGTCACTGCATATAAGAAATGCATCACCTGATTCCAGAACAAACTCCATCGGCATCATACCGGCATCCGTCAGCTCTTCATTTCCCAATACTCTTGTAAGACGGTTTCTGTCAGGATTAAAACGCAGTGAATCAAATGAATCGACCATCATATCCACCGATAGCTGAGGAACACTGTGATCTCTTGACATAAATTTCAAATTTCCCCTTCTGAAAAAATAGAAACGTGAGTCGCCGATATTAAAGCATTTTAATCTGTCGTGATCTATAACGCAGCCGGCAATTGTTGTACGCATTCTTGCAAATGCCGGATCGGCTGCTCTGCCTTCCACAACCGCTTTATTCACAGCAGAAAGAATCGACATCAGATCCTTATCCTCAAACGCATGTATCTTTGCCGCATTTGACACAAAGCATTCGGCAGCTGTCTGTGATGCCATTTCGCCCCCGCCTTGTCCACCGAGGCCGTCACAGACAATTGCCGCATAATAATCCGGCTCCGAAACTATCCGCAGGGTATCTTCATTATTTGATCTGCCGCCCTTATTCGTATATGAATGAAATTCTATATTCATGCTCTGCCTCCATTTACTTTACCTCTGTTTCAAATGCGATCAGATGTAATTTATTTGCAAGATAAATTTTTTCTCCCGCCGAAAGCTTTATCGGCTGTTGAGGCGGAAGCTTAATGCCGTTTTCCAAAAATGTTCCGTAGGATGATTTTTTATCTGTTACTATAAAGCTTGTCCCGTCAAAGCTCACCGAGCAGTGCACGCCGCTTATGCCATTCTCATTGAGTGAGAATACAACATTGCACTTATTATAGTCCCTGCCGATAAGCAATTCATTTTTTGTAACATCAAATATTCCTTCCGGATCGCTGTCTGAAGCAAGCTCTCCGCCCATAAGCTTCATGAAAGCTCTCAATTCATGTTCCTGTTCTTCTCTCTCTTCTTTCTTATATAGTAGCATATATAATATAAAACCGATTGCAGCGGCAAAAATCACTCCGCCTGCTATTATTACAATCAGCATGTATGTTCGTACCTCATGTTCATGCACCAGATATATCTCCGCATCCGTACTGAGCACAAACGCCGCAATTGAATCAGATGATACAGCGTATGAATAATCATCTGTTTTTGAATAGCTTACAATACCGGCAACATTACCGTCACTGTTCAGCAATGCGCCGCCTACAGCGCCTGAATTATATGCCGCATCAAGACTGTACACCTCCATGCCATTGTACATATCCTGTCTGTAAATATTTGTTTTATAGGCTTGCAGCGTATTTTTCTGATCTGCACCGTTGTCAGCGTTAGTCTCCATATATCCTACAATATTATATTGCCGGTTATCACTGTACAGTTTATTCTCGACATATGCAATTCCGTTTAATCTTTCTGTTTCCTCCGGCAGTTCAAGCAAGGCAAGATTTTTCTCTGTGCTGTAGTCGCTTACATACGCTGTCATGGTATTGTCCATATTCTCATCAAAGCTGACATTTACCGATTTGGGAACAGAACCGTTACGATCGATTATATTAGAGCATACCGTAATAATATACCTTGTATTTTTCCCCGGGCTGCCGATAGCCACTCCCGATGCTCTATGACTGCCGTCTATTGTCGACACCATCACTACACTTTTTTCTATATCAGTATTTCTGTTTTTGCATGCTGTTGAACAAATTATCAATAGCAGACTGATTAAAAGTATACATGTATTTTTCAATCCACGCACACATATTCACCCCTTTTATACTGCGCCTATCCGGTCCGCCGCATAACGGCGGACCGGAAGCATTGCTCGATAAAATCAAATTTAATTCTTATCTTCCTTCGGCCACTGGAACTGATCATTACAGAAGGATCTGAATATCATCTTGGTATTACCGATTTCAATAATATCATATTCATTGAGCTGAACCGGTGAAAGAAGAAGTGAATTGTTTATGTACATATTGTTTTTTGAA
>JBJEIV010000367.1:0-1580 GCA_051877395.1 Candidatus Ornithomonoglobus sp. | reverse complement strand
CTATGATAAGCGGCAGCATACTGAGACCCGTGTCACCGGCTGCCTGGAGAAATCTCTGCGCCATGATCTGAACAAACGCGCCCGCGCAGAAAAGCATACATATTTGCAGGTATGTTCCGCACATTGCGGCAAGCTCCGCATCGTCTGTAAACATATTTGCAAAGGTATCAGCAAACAATGCGCCGAGGACTGCAAATACAAGCGCGCATATAATAATGAGGACAAGCCCCGTATCCGCAACAAGGGTTGCCTTTTTGTAATTCTTCTCTCCGACAGTGCGGGAGAGATAGGCGTTAAGTCCTACCGCGGTACCTACAGAAACAGCAACCATAAGGAGCTGGATCGGGTAGGCGAGAGAGGTGGCCGTGAGCGCCTTTTCGCTGAGACGCGCCACGAATATGCCGTCAACTATATTATAGAGGGACTGCACCAGCAGCGAAAACATAAGCGGCAGCGCCATTGTGACAACGAGCTTTGGCACGGGCATATAGCCCATTTTATTTCTGTGATTTTCCATTGTAGGTTATTTTAAATCTCCTTCCATAAAAAAGCAGAGATATATAGACCATGTCCGGATTTACACATCTCTGCTACTCAACATTGCTTAAATTCAATTTTACGATATAATTTTAGCATAGCTGCTATTATATGTCAAGTAATTAGTTGTGTCCGATATGTAAATTTTAAAGGTACAGATATATTGTCTTTTTGCGGTATTGGTGGTATAATAATAAAAAACGAGGAGGCACAATTATGACAAGTGAAGAATTATTAAAAGAGGCGGCAGGCTGTCAGAATCAGATCGTTCAAGAGAGAAGGTATCTGCATACGCATCCCGGAACGGGCTTTGACATTTCAGAAGCGGTTGAATATGTAAAAAAGGAGCTGTCGGAGATTGGATGTAAGCCGCAGCAATGCGGCAGGGCAGGAGTTACCGCGCTTATAGGAGGAAAAAAGCCGGGAAAGGTCTTTATGCTCAGAGCCGATATGGACGCGCTGCCGATCAGGGAAGAATCGGGGGTGGAGTTCAGCGCTGAGAACGGGAATATGCATGCCTGCGGCCATGATATGCACACGGCAATGCTGCTTGGCGCGGCGCGGCTGTTAAAAGCGCATGAGGAGGAGCTCGACGGAACCGTAAAGCTGATGTTTCAGCCGGCCGAGGAAATTTTTGAAGGATCATATGATATGATCGAAGCGGGCGTTCTGGAAAATCCGGAGGTTGATGCCGCGTTGATGATTCATGTTATGGCAGGCATGCCGTTTGAACCCGGTACGGTCATTGTTTCCTCACCCGGTGTAAGCGCGCCTGCGGCGGATTATTTTGAAATAAGAGTTAAAGGCGCCGGATGCCACGGCTCCATGCCCAATATGGGTGTTGACCCGATCACCGCGGCGGCTCACATACTGATCTCGCTGCAGGAAATCCATGCCCGGGAGCTTGCTCTTACCGATAAAGCCGTTTTAACGATCGGAACTATGCATGCGGGAACAGCGGCAAATGCAATTCCAGATACAGCCGTAATGGGAGGCAGCATACGAACCTTTGATGAGGAGGTCCGCGAATATCTTAAAGAACG
>JBJEIV010000366.1:0-7584 GCA_051877395.1 Candidatus Ornithomonoglobus sp. | reverse complement strand
TGTGTTAGGCACGCCGCCAGCGTTCGTCCTGAGCCAGGATCAAACTCTCGTTCATATGGTCACTGTTCGTGCGACCTTATTCTCAAATCTACTTGTCTATATCCGCATTTTCTTCGTTAAGCCGCTTGACAATACATCAAGTATTGCCTGCGCGTCTTGCCTTGAAAATCCGAATCTATCCTGCGCATATTTGCGAAACGGTCTTCTCACAGTTCCTTAAAAAACTATATAATAAACTATATTAGTTTAGTTAAGTCTGATTAACTCATTCCTCAGCTGACTTTTTCTTGTCCTGCTAAGAATTTTCAAATCCGAATTTCTTTCGTATAAAAGAATTTCTCAAAGTAATTGTTAGTGTATTTCTACACTTTCAAGAACTCACACTGTTCATTTTTCAATGTTCAAGTGTTTCAGGCACCTCTTGCCGTCAACAATTAAGTATTTTAGCACAATCTTTTGCAATTGTCAACACTTTTTTTCAAAAAAATTTAATTTGTGCACTTTCACTATATTATTATATTTATATTGTCATTTCATAATATATTTATACTGTAAATCAATATGTTAAATGCTTTCTCATCTGTGACGGAGTTTTCCCGTATTTCTTTTTAAAAACTCTTTCAAAACTTTGCGCCGATGAAAAACCACACTCGGCGGCAATATCTTTTATCTTTTTATCTGTCGATTTTACATGCTCATACGCTTTATCTAACCTGTAATTATTAAGATAGTTGAGAAAACTCTTGCTTGTCAGTTTTTTAAATTCACGGCAGAAGCTTGACTTGCTCATATTTGCCAAGGCTGCCGCATCGTCCAAAGATATTTTCTCCTGATAGTGATTTTCTATATGCTCTGTTACTTTCTTAATACATATTATATTACTGTCTGTCATTCCGATATATCCTCCTGATTTCCGCATAAGCTCTATTACAGCATCCTACATGATTTTATCATAAACCAATAGAAAGGTCAATATATTTTTAAACTTTTACACTATAAATTTAGAGGTTTAAATTTCCTGTTTAAACTGAATAATTTCCATTATAATAGTCTTGAGGTGACTGATATGAACAAACAACCCGGTATTCGTATACGCGAGCTTAGAGAAAAGAATAAGTTCACCAGAGAAGAACTGGCGGAACAGCTAGGCATAACATCAAAATTTTTAAGTGATATTGAAATAGGTAAATGCGGTTTTTCCGTACCAACCCTTATCAAAATATGTGAAACCCTCCACACTACAAGCGATTATATTCTATTCGGCAAAATTGATATACTTACACCGTTGGCAAGGGATATGGAAAAGCTTAAAGAATATGAGTTTGAAAACCTCTTAACAATAATCTATGCATATATAGATGCACTAACGCGATAACAGAAGGCTATTGTTTTAATTAATGTATATATTGCTTAAAATATGAAGATACTATAATAAAAAAATAAAGGCAGGTTATATACATGAAGATGACTAATGAACAATATCACGAATTTGTGCAGACAAAAACGCCTAAATCGAAAATATTCAAAAACTGTGTCAAGGCCTTCCTGATAGGCGGACTTATATGCTTGATCGGTCAGTGCTTTCTCAATCTCTATCAATACTTCGGCATTAATAAGGAAGATGCCGCGACGCTCACTACAATTACCATGGTATTCTTAGGAACATTTTCAACAGGTCTTGACATATATTCTAAAATTGCCAAGCACGGCGGCGCCGGCACTCTTGTTCCGGTTACAGGCTTTGCAAATGCAGTTGCAGCGCCTGCTCTTGAAGCAAAAACCGAAGGCTATGTGCTAGGTGTGGGAGCAAAAATATTTACAATAGCGGGGCCGGTTATTCTATTCGGAACACTTGCATCTATTGTATGCGGTATATTATACTACATTTGTCAGTTGTTCTGAAAAATTCTCTATTTAGACCTAAAAAAAGAACACCATTTTTAGTCAATTATAACAGCTTATAAAAAAACTAAAAATAAATATTGAAAAAGACTCCGCAATGTTATATAATATAAGTGAATCTTTCTGCGATGACGCAGATATTATATAACACTTCATGAAAGGAATCAATGATGGATAACAGAATTGGCGAAGAATGCGGGGTTTTTGCAATCTATGATCCTAAGGGCGACTGTGCAAGAAGCACCTATTACGGTCTTTATGCGCTGCAGCACAGAGGGCAGGAGAGCTGCGGTATCGCGGTGAACAACAACCGTGATATTACGTATCACAAGGGCATGGGACTTGTTAATGATGTTTTTGATAATGAAACTATCGAAAAGCTTGGCGGCACTATGGCAGTCGGTCACGTCCGTTACTCAACAACAGGCGAGTCATTAAGAGAGAATGCTCAGCCGCTTGTTTTAAGATATGTCAAGGGCAATATAGCCATTGCGCATAACGGTAACCTTATCAACAAGCCGGAGCTTGAGGACGAGCTGAGCAAAAACGGCGCTATCTTCCAGACGACAAGCGACACCGAAATGATTGCTTATACAATAGCCCGCCACAGACTGAACTGCGGCAGTATTGAGAAGGCAGTGGAAGATACAGTAAAGCATCTTGTCGGCGCATTTTCTTTGGTGGTTATGAGTCCTCAGAAGCTTATAGCCTGCCGCGACCCGTGGGGCTTCAGACCGCTCTGCATGGGTAAAATGGGCGATGCAATTGTATTTGCATCTGAAACATGCGCGCTTGATACAGTCGGAGCGGAATATGTACGCGACCTAGAAGCAGGAGAAATTGTTGTTGTTAAGGACGGCAAAATTACTTCAATAAACACATATGTAAATACAAAGCCTCATACACAGTGTATCTTTGAATACCTGTACTTTGCGCGTCCTGACAGTATTATGGACGGACAGGCTATAAACGACTCCCGCGAGCTTGCCGGCAGGATTCTTGCGCGCAAGTCCCCGGTTGACGCGGATGTGGTAATCGGAGTTCCGGATTCCGGTCTTAACGCCGCGATGGGCTACGCCAAGGAAAGCGGCATCCCCTACGGCATAGGCTTTGTAAAAAATAAGTACATCGGCAGATCATTCATTGAACCTACACAGGAGATGCGCGAGAACGCTGTCAGAATCAAGCTGAACGTGCTCAAGGGCACTGTCGCGGGCAAGAGAGTTGTTATGGTTGACGACTCAATCGTAAGAGGTACGACCTCGAAGCGTATAGTTAATCTTCTCCGCAAATTCGGCGCTACAGAGGTACATGTGCGCTCATCGGCGCCCCCGTTCACACACCCGTGTTATTTCGGTACTGATGTGCCGTCAAAGGAGCAGCTTCTTGCTACGGGACGAACTGTTGAGGAAATGTGTAAGGTAATAGGCGCGGATTCTCTGGCATTTTTGCCGGTTGAGGATTTACAGCATATTATTCCAAAGGCAAAATGCGGCTTCTGTTATGGCTGCTTCTCAGGTAAATATCCTGTAGATACTACAAAATACGTTACGGAATAATTTATATAGGGATACTTATACTCTGAGTATCCTTATTTCAGTTTATACATCAGGAAAGGAATGATTTTTTATGGCAAATCCAAAAGCCGCTCTTATTATGGGCTCGGATTCGGATTTTGATAAGGTTAAGGGCTGTATCACAAAGCTGAAGGAATTCAACATTGACTGCGAGGTAAACGTTATCTCTGCTCACCGCACACCTGCAAAGGCTATGGAATATGCGGCAAAGGCTGAAGAAAACGGTATTGAGGTTATTATCTGCGCGGCAGGCATGGCGGCGCATCTCGGCGGAGTTATCGCGGCAAACACAACACTTCCGGTAATCGGTATCCCTATTGAATCAACCCTTAACGGCATGGACGCTCTCCTTGCAACCGTTCAGATGCCGCCCGGAATCCCGGTTGCAACCGTGGGACTTAACAACGGCACAAACGCCGGAATTTTAGCGGCTGAAATTCTGTCATTAAAATATGAATACTTAAAACCGCTGCTCAAAGAAGCGCGCCGGAAGATGGCGGACGGCGTTGAAAAAAAAGACGCGGCGATAAAGGAAAAGGTAGCGGCGCTGTAATATCAGATAAAAAGGAGAAAAAAAACAATGGCAACAGATGCATATAAGGCAGCCGGCGTAAACGTAGAGGCCGGCTATGAATCAGTAAAGCTTATAAAGGATGATGTTAAGAGAACAGCAATAGAGGGTGTTCTCGGCGGAATAGGCGGCTTCGGCGGTCTTTTCGAGATCGGCAAGGGCTACAATAACCCTGTGCTTGTTTCGGGTACGGACGGTGTCGGCACAAAGCTCAAGATTGCTTTCCTGCTTGACAAGCATGACACTATCGGTCAGGACTGCGTTGCAATGTGCGTAAACGACGTTGCATGCTCAGGAGCAAAGCCGATATTCTTCCTTGACTACCTCGCTGTGGGCAAGAATGTTCCTACAAGAATTGCAGAAATCGTTAAGGGCGTTGCGGACGGCTGTGTTCTCGCAGGCTGCGCGCTTGTAGGCGGTGAAACAGCGGAGATGCCGGGCTTCTACCCGGAGGACGAATATGACCTGGCAGGCTTCAGCGTAGGTATTGTAGACAAGGACAAGATCACAGACGGCGACAAGGCAAAGGCGGGCGACAAGCTTATCGGCATCGCGTCAAGCGGTATCCATTCAAACGGCTATTCACTCGTAAGAAAGCTTTTCGATCTCAACGGTGAAAACGCGAAGGCTAATCTTTCGGAGTACAGCGAAAAGCTCGGCAAGACTGTCGGCGAGGCTCTTTTAACACCTACAAAAATTTATGTCAAGCCGCTCTTAAAGCTTATTGACGAAGTCGGCATCAACACCGTTTCACATATTACCGGCGGCGGCTTTGTTGAAAATGTTCCAAGAATGCTCCCCGACGGCTTAAAGGCTGTTATACATAAGGGCACATGGGAGGTTCTTCCGATATTTGACGTATTGCAGGAAAAGGGCAATATCCCGGAGGCGGATATGTACAATACCTTTAACATGGGTATCGGTATGATTGTCGCTGTTGACGCGGACAAGGCAGAGGCTGCGGTCAAGTGTCTTGAAGAAGCAGGCGAAAAAGCTTCAATAATCGGTGAACTTGCAGAAGGCGAAAAGGGCGTCGAAGTAATATGAAAAATATAGGAGTTCTTATATCCGGCGGCGGCACAAATTTACAGGCGCTCATTGACAAGCAGGGCAGCGTTATAAAGAGCGGCAGAATTGTGTGCGTATGCTCAAACAGCGCGGGCGCATACGGTCTGGAGCGCGCGAAAAAGGCGGGTATACCTACGAAGGTTATCCGCAAAAACGCCGACTGCGGCGGTGATATTATTGAGTTTAACCGTCAGATATGCAAGTATATGAAAGAAATGCAGGTTGACGTTATCGTCCTTGCCGGATTTCTGGCAATCCTAGGCGGTGATTTACTCACAGAGTATGCGAACAGAATTATCAATATTCATCCGTCACTTATCCCCTCCTTCTGCGGCGACGGCTTCTACGGTCTAAAGGTGCATGAGGCGGCGCTTGATTACGGTGTTAAGGTAACGGGCGCGACCGCGCATCTTGTAAACGAAATCACCGACGGCGGCAGAATATTATTGCAGAAAGCGGTATACATAGAGGACGGCGACACACCGGAAATTTTGCAGAAACGGGTTATGGAGCAGGCTGAATGGATCATTCTTCCGGAGGCTGTGGAAATGGTATGTGCAGATAAGGCATAACACATACACATTGTGTTGACATCAGGCATATCTTATAGTATAATAGTTATAATAATTACAAAGGGAGGTTTTATTATGGCTAATACAAGTATGAATATACGCATGGATTCTGAAGTGAAGCAGCAGGCACAGCAGATTTTTGCCGATATGGGCATGGATACAACGACGGCAATTAACATTTTTCTCAGACAGGTTATCCGTACACACAGTATACCGTTTGAGATAAAAACAGATTATCCGAACAGAGAAACCTTGGAGGCTATACGGGAGATCAGAGCTGAAAGAGCCAATCCCGATAAAAAGTTGTATTCGAGCTTTTCCGAAATATTAGAGGAAGTAAAAAATGAAATATAAAATTTTTTCCGTCTGCAAGATTTAAAAAAGATTTGAAAAGTGCAATTAAGCGGAATTATGATATTTCTATGCTGGATAAAATTGTTACTATTCTTGCGAGCGGTGAAAATTTGCCCTCGCAAAACCGTGACCATGCACTGCATGGTGATTATGCCGGATGCAGAGAATGTCACATAACACCCGATTGGCTGCTGATATACGAAATCTGTGACGATGAACTGGTTTTATATCTTACCAGAACCGGTTCACACAGTGACTTATTCTGAAGCATCAAAGACAAAAAATTATAGAATGAGAAAGGAAGCTAAAATGAACAAATTAAACATTTACGATGAATTAAAAAACAACGCCTATCCGGGGCGCGGAATTGTTATCGGAAAATCCGCTGACGGAAAAAGCGCTGTAACCGCCTATTTTATAATGGGCAGAAGCGTAAACAGCAGAAACCGCGTATTTGTTGAGGACGGTGACGGAATACGCACACAGGCGTTTGATCCGTCAAAGCTGTCTGACCCGCATCTTATCATCTACGCGCCGGTAAGGGTTCTGGGCAATAAAACAATCGTTACAAACGGCGATCAGACCGACACAATATATGAACTTATGAATCAGCAGATGACCTTTGAGCAGTCGCTGAGAACACGCGAATTTGAGGATGACGCTCCGAACTATACACCGAGAATTTCCGGAATCATCAAAACCGATAACGGCAATTTCAATTACGCAATGTCAATTCTTAAAAGCGACAACGGCGATGCGTCATCATGTCTGAGATACACTTTCACCTACAACAATCCCAAAGCTGGAGAAGGGCGCTTTATCCATACATATATGGGTGACGGTTCTCCCCTGCCGTCATTTGAGGGTGAACCGAAGCTTGTTGAAATCCCAAGCGATATAGACGAGTTTACGGACGGACTGTGGGATGCATTGAACGAGGATAACAAGGTTTCGTTGTTTGTAAGATTTATTGACCTTGAAACGGGCGCGGTTAAGAGTAAGATTGTAAATAAGAATAAATAAACTGAAAGGAATTACTATCATGAATGAAATGCAGTTAAAATACGGCTGTAACCCAAATCAGAAGCCGTCACGCGTATACATGGAGGACGGCAGCGAGCTGCCAATTGAGGTTATCTGCGGCAGACCGGGTTATATAAATCTGCTTGACGCACTTAACGGCTGGCAGCTTGTTAAGGAGCTTAAAAAGGCAACAGGACTTCCGGCGGCTACCTCCTTCAAGCACGTTTCACCCGCAGGCGCGGCTGTAGGTGTTGAGCTTTCAGACACATTAAAGAAGATATATTTTGTTGACGATGTTGAGCTTACACCCCTCGCATCGGCATATGCAAGAGCAAGAGGCGCGGACAGAATGTCCTCCTTCGGTGACTTCATATCACTGTCGGACGAGTGTGACAAGGCGACGGCTCTCCTTATAAAAAAAGAGGTTTCCGACGGTATAATCGCGCCGGGCTATTCGGACGAGGCTCTTGAAATTTTGAAGGCAAAGAAGAAGGGCAATTACTGTATTTTAAAGATT
>JBJEIV010000365.1:0-1587 GCA_051877395.1 Candidatus Ornithomonoglobus sp. | reverse complement strand
CCCACAGGAATCCTTATCGGATTTTCTGACGTATCGGCAAAGGTCGGTATAATAACCGGCTCCTGCGTTCCGTCCTCTGTGATTGTGAGTGTGTAGAGTGTGGTCTTTTTTTCAGCTTCCGATCTGCCGATATAGCATTCAGCATATGAAACAGAGGTTGCTTCGGTATCAAGCATAGCATATGTAACATTGTTTATATATGCTGTTTCGGTGCCGAACTGTCCGATATAAACGGTGACCTCGTGCGTTGCAAAGTTCATCCCTGCCCATACAGACAGTGTTTCGGTTGTGCCGACTCCGGAAGAATCAGTTACGGCAGCTTTAATATTTTCTGTAATATCATTACCATTTACCGTTATCGTATATCCGTTTGTATTATCACTATGCACTCTCAGCTCGAATACAGGGGATGCGCTGTTGTTGCTGGCTTTTATAGCGAAGTAGTGCTCATAATCCTCATATACATACTCGTCGTTGACTTTACGCGTTAATCCATTGCTGTCAAATGTCATTGCCATATTAAAATTGGCATTTACATAGTCCTTGGACGAGGCAGTAAAGCTTATAGAGGAAGATCTTGCGCCGCTGGTGCTGCCGGTGAAAACCATGTTGTTTATTGTGCCGTCATCATTAGAGGTACTTACCATTGTTGTATTACCACCCCAGCTTGTTGCATTCGCAGCCTCTGTATCCTTAACGTCCGTAGTCAGATCATAAAGCGACTTTGAAAGCTGTGCCGCGCCCTTTTTATATATTGTCAGGTCTGACAGTGTTACCGAGCCGTTTGAATGCGCCAGACGCGAGTAAACACCGGTAATTGTTGTCATGCTCTCGTCATAGAACATCATGTCCGTATATGAGCACAGCTCGCTGCCGTCTGTGGTCGAATATGCCGTGATGTCATAGGTTTTAAGGTTGAAATCCATAACGGCATGAATTTTTGCCGAAACGGTGTCGCTGTCTGAAGTCGTAAGCTTATAGGTGTTTGTTTTTGCGTCTACAAGCACAAGACTTTTTTCGCTTTTGTCATGGAGCAGACGGATAACGGCATGCGGGTTGTCATCAGTCGTACTGCCGCTCTCTGCGCCTACGATACTGAAGGTGCTGTCGTTTTCTGCCGATGTCATTGACAGTGTGAACTCAATTTCAAGATAACGTTCATCGGCGTAATTTGTATCACTAAAATAATACCATACAGGTCTGTTATTGCTGCCCGTGTTGGTCGCGCTCATACCGTCCACGGTAAAGCTCGCGTTGCTGTCGTATTCCCATTTTGCAGCGGTGTCTTCTGACAGGCTGTAGACCGATTCCCGGTTAGCAAGCGATTCCGTTGCAGCGCCCGCGGAAACTGCCGGAAGCGCAGAAATTGCCATAGCCGCAGCTGTTAAGAAGCTGAGCTTTCTTTTCAGATTCATATTGATCATCCTCTCTTTTTATTTGACTTCGCATAAATGGTCCTATTATGACTGATTTTATTATACAATAACAGATAAATTTCTGTCAATATAAAAAAATTAAAAAATATTCATGAATTATTAACAGATAATAAGCAGATTGTACAAAAACTTTTTGTAAGCTTTTAATGAA
>JBJEIV010000364.1:0-1598 GCA_051877395.1 Candidatus Ornithomonoglobus sp. | reverse complement strand
TCTTGTCGCCAAGGTCCTTCATAGCCTTTTCACACTGGAATACCATTGATTCAGCGCCGTTTCTTACCTCTACCTCTTCCTTACGCTTCTTATCCTCTTCAGCATACTTTTCAGCTTCCTTAACAGCCTTGTCGATATCCTCGTCGCTGAGGTTTGATGAAGCTGTGATTGTGATCTTCTGCTCGTTGCCTGTGCCGAGGTCCTTAGCTGTTACGTTTACGATACCGTTAGCATCGATATCGAATGTAACCTCGATCTGCGGAACGCCGCGCGGAGCCGGAGCAATACCTGTGAGGTTAAAGCGTCCGAGTGTCTTGTTGTATGCAGCCATTTCACGCTCGCCCTGGAGAACGTGGATTTCAACCTGTGTCTGACCGTCAGCCGCTGTTGAGAATACCTGCGACTTGCTTGTCGGGATAGTTGTGTTTCTCTCGATAAGCTTTGTGCATACGCCGCCGAGTGTCTCAATACCAAGTGAAAGCGGAGTTACATCAAGAAGAAGAACGCCTGTTTCCTCGCCTCCGAGAACGCCTGCCTGACGCGCCGCGCCTACGGCAACACATTCATCCGGGTTGATACCCTTATGCGGCTCCTTGCCCATTTCCTTCTCAACCGCTTCCTGAACAGCCGGTATTCTTGATGAACCGCCGACAAGGAGTACTTCATCGATCTGCTTTGCCGAAAGATTCGCATCTCTCATAGCGTTTCTGATACATACGAGTGTTCTGTCTACGAGGTCTGCTGTAAGCTCGTCAAACTTAGCTCTTGTAAGGTTGATGTTCATATGCTTCGGACCTGTCGCGTCCGCTGTGATGAACGGGATATTAACCTCTGAGGTTGTTGTTGTTGAAAGCTCGATCTTTGACTTCTCCGCAGCTTCCTTGAGTCTCTGCATAGCAACCTTATCATTTGAAAGGTCAATGCCGTCTGTGTTTTTAAATGACTGAATCAAGTAGTCAATAATCTTCTGGTCGAAGTCGTCGCCGCCGAGGTGTGTGTCACCGTTTGTTGAAAGAACCTCGAATACGCCGTCGCCGATTTCAAGGATCGATACATCGAAGGTACCGCCGCCGAGGTCGTATACCATGATCGTCTGATCCTTGTCGCTCATGCCGTAAGCGAGAGCCGCGGCTGTCGGCTCGTTGATAATTCTCAATACCTCAAGACCTGCAATCTTGCCCGCGTCCTTTGTCGCCTGACGCTGTGAGTCGTTAAAGTATGCCGGAACAGTGATTACCGCCTGTGAAACCTTCTCGCCGAGATAGCTTTCAGCATCACTCTTGAGCTTTGAAAGAATCATAGCCGAGATTTCCTGCGGCGTGTATGCCTTTCCGTCTATCGTTACCTTTTCTGTTGTGCCCATCTTTCTCTTGATTGACATGATGGTTCTGTCCGCGTTTGTTACAGCCTGACGCTTTGCAACCTGACCGACGATTCTCTCGCCGTCCTTCTGGAATGCTACTACTGACGGTGTTGTTCTCGCGCCCTCGCTGTTTGTGATAACGTTCGGGTTACCGCCCTCCATAACTGCAACGCAGCTGTTTGTTGTACCTAAGTCGATACCAATTATCTTTGCCATTTTAATTTCCTCCTTAATT
>JBJEIV010000363.1:0-7671 GCA_051877395.1 Candidatus Ornithomonoglobus sp. | reverse complement strand
GTTCTTCAGCTTTCGGGTGATAATGTTGTGGCGGTTGACGCTGTTTCGGAGCAGCCGGAGCAGACCATAACCGCAGTTTACCAGGGCTATAACACATTGGGAAGCGTATATCAGGTGAAGATTAAGGATTCATCAACGTCTACTACTATTAAAACATATACCTGTATTGATAATGTTCCTGTTACATATCAGGGTACACCGGCAACAATTAAGAGCCTTAAGACCGGTGATCAGGTGGAGCTTGAATTGTCAAACGGCAAGGTTGTTGCAATTTCAGCAAGTGAAAAATCAACTACAATTACAGGCGCAACGGTAACGGCGTTTGATATAGGTGATGACGGTACTCTTACAATGACGATCAGCTCATCAAACACTGAGTATGACGGAAAGGCATATCCGGTTGCTTCGGATGCGACTGCAAAGAAGAGTAACAAGGAGGTCGATCTCTCGTCCGTATATGTAGGAGATAAGGTTACTCTTACGGTCAGATACGGACAGATTGTATCGGTTGAGGCAACGTCAACATACAGCACCGTGACAGGTACAATTACCGAGGTAATAATTTCCTCAACCCCGTCAATCACAGTAAGAGTTGACGGCAAGGAAAAGACCTATCAGGTTCCTACAGAGTGTGATATAACGGTTAATCAGAAGAGCGGTTCGCTTTATGACTTCAGAGTAGGCGACAGCGTAACGCTTACAACTCAGTCGTCTGCCGTAACAAAGATACAGGTTTCAACATCAATCATTAATACCGAAACAGGCGGCTCTGTTAACGGCACGGTAACCGCGCTTAACACAGGCTACGGCTTCGTCAGTGTACTGATGGACGGCTATGATATGCCTATCCCTGTATATAAGACATCAAACAGCACTACGGTAATTACCGCTGCGGGCAAGACAATGGACTTCAAGTCGATATCTGTAGGAGATTCCGTTGAGTGCCGCGGAACAACTTCAAACGGCGCGTTCGTTGCAACATTAATTATTGTAACACCCGCCAATTAATCTAACACTGTAATAATTCCGAGGCTGCTGCGGACAGATATGTCTGCTCAGCCTCGGTTTATTTAACGATAATAAATGCAAAGGAGGAAATAGTCAAATATGCTGAAATGGATAAAAAATAATACCAAATGGGCGCTTATGTTCATACTTGGTGTTGCATTGATTGCAGTATATAAAACCTTTGATAGCTTTGATTATCTCATTACAATTTTCTCGAAGATACTGGATGCGGCAAAGCCGTTCATAATAGCGTTTGTGATTGCATATCTGCTCAATATTCCCGCCAAAAAGCTTACGGCTTTTATCACCGACAGGACCGACTCGGAAAAGCTTAAAAAACATGCAAATGCGATCAGTATAGCGGTTATATATGTTTTGTTTATAATTGCCATTGTAGCTGTCCTTGGCGCGCTGCTTCCTGCATTGTATCGTAACATCATGGATATGTATAATAATCTGCCTCAGTTTGCCGGGTCTATAGTACAGTTCCTCAATAACCTGGAGATTCTGGAGAAGATCGGCTTTAAGGCGGATACAATAAATGTTATGTCTATGATATCCGATGTGCTTAATGTGGGTACAATCGGTAAATATGCGCAGGGCGTTATGTCGTTTACATCGGGACTTCTGGACGTGTTTATTGCTCTTATCGCATCCATCTATATGCTTCTTGAAAAGGAAAGGATATTGAGAGGTATAAACAGGATAATCAGTCTTTTTGCGCGCAGCGACGGTTATATCACATTTATGGAGCACTGCTCAAGCATCAATACGATTTTTACACAATATATATATGCAAGGCTGATTTGCTGTGTCGTAATGGCTGTGGTCTGTACGCTGGTACTCCTCATTATGGGCGAGCCGTATGCGCTGCTGCTCGGTATATTTATCGGCTTTATGGATATGATCCCGTATTTCGGCTCCATTATATCATGGGTCGTTTCCGGCGTTGTGATGCTCATATCCGGCGGAACCTTCCATGCGATATGGTGCCTGATAATTCTACTTGTTCTCCAACAGCTTGACGGTAACGTTCTCGCGCCTAAGATTATGGGTACACGGCTTGAGATAAGTCCTTTGACAATAATAATAGCCGTATCAGTGGGCGGAACTTTGTTCGGATTTATAGGAATGCTGATATCGGTTCCGGTTGTGGCAATTCTTAGAGCGACCGTATCCGAATTGCTTGAGATTAGGGTCAATGCTCTGAAAACGGCAGACGAAAGCGGCGATGACGAGGCAGAGTACGAGGAAACGGCATCCGAGGCGGACACTGAGGATATAGACGGCGACGGTGAATCGGAGGATGCTGAGGGATGAGAATAGGTATAATCGGCGGCGGAGCATCGGGCTTGGCCGCAGCGATTGCGGCAAAAACGGAGCGTAACGAAGTCATTATTTTTGAGCGTGAAAAACGTGTCGGCAAAAAAATCCTTGCGACGGGAAACGGACGCTGTAATATGACAAATTCAGGAGCCGCGATTGAAAACTATCACGGTACAGATCCATCGTTTGTCAGGGGCGCAATAAAAAGATACTGGGTAAAGGAAACACTGGATTTTTTCAGCGGTCTCGGCATTCTGTGGAAGGAGGAGGAAAAGGGAAAAATTTATCCCTATTCCGATACAGCATCTGCCGTGCTTGACGTTCTGAGAAGGAGAACGGACGAGCTTGGTGTGAAAACCATATGCGAATTTGATGTGAAGTCGGCACGTAAAACCAAAGGCGGCTTTGAGATCGTCCCGTATAACGGAGAAAAATACATCTGCGACAGACTTATTATTGCGGCAGGCGGCAAGGCATCACCCAATCTCGGCTCAAACGGCAGCGGCTTTGAGCTGCTCAAAGGCTTCGGTCACAGAATAACAAAGCTCAGTCCGTCACTGGTTCAGATTAAAACGGAAACTGAGGTAGTAAAAAAGCTTAAAGGAATAAAGCTGAATGCCGTACTCACCATCGGAAAGCATTCCGAGGAGGGGGAACTGTTATTTACGGATTACGGTCTTTCAGGCCCGCCGGTGTTCTCGCTTTCGGCATATATTGAAGGCGAAATGACGGCTGCGGCGGACATTATGCCTGAATATTCATATGATGATGTTGTTTCAATGCTGTATGAACGCTGCGCCTATCTTTATAATGTTCCTTTGGAGGAATTTTTTACAGGTATGCTAAATAAGCGCGTGGGACAGGCATTATTAAAATCTGTGGGTATTGCCCCGCTTTCGCGGCTTGCTGCGACGCTTTCCGAGGAGGAGATAAAAAAGCTTGCGTCAGCGATCAAAGCGTGGAAATTTAAGATAACCGGCACAATGTCATGGAATAATGCACAGGTGACACGCGGCGGCGCGCTGACTGCCGAGTTTGATCCGGTCACGATGGAATCAAAGCTTGTTAAGGGACTTTTTGCCTGCGGTGAGGTGCTTGATATTGACGGTGACTGCGGAGGTTATAATCTCCAATGGGCATGGTCAAGCGGGCATATAGCAGGGATTTATTCAGCAAAGGAGAATAAGTTTGAGAAAAATGCTCGTTGCATCTCACACGGTTTCGCTCGCTAGAGTACCAACGTACACGTCGTTTGCTCAACCATATGACCTGTTAGAGTGTTTTCCTCAAACCGCTTTTATGAAAGGAGTTTATGATTACAAAAATGAGAAATTCAATTGACATAACACGCAAATATCAGTTTGGGTATATGCTTCTGCATCACCTTACAACAGTTCTTATAATAATAGTATTCGAGGCGATAGCATTCTGGTATTTCCTCGATAAGACGATCGGCAGACAGATTGTCGCCGTAATGTTTACAGTCGTTTACGGTCTTGCATTATACAGCTATGCGAGAAAGCTTGCGGCATGGGATAACAAGCCCTATACGCCTCTCAAGCCTGAGCTGAAATGGGGATTTTTATGGGGGCTTGCAATAAGCGCCTCAGTCGGCATTTTCCTTATTATATATAAGCTCGACTGGCATTTCTTTTCGGCTGTTGACGAAAACGGTGTTCCGTATCTGACAAGTCTTTGGGCGATTGGAGTTAACCTGCTGTTTTATATATGGACAGGTCCGTATTTCGGCTTTGTAGAAGGTCAGGGAGGCGGAATAGCGGTATACGGTCAGATACTTATGCTCGTTGTGCCTATGATAGCGACTACTCTGGGATATAAGGCGGGTGTGAAAAACTTCGACCTCATAGAAAAGCTTGATTCACTCACTCTTGAAAAAAATACGGATGATGATGAATAAATGGAAAACGTAATATTTGTAATAGAAAAGTAAAAGCGGTGTACTTGACAATTAATTTGTAATATTGTATAATATAATTTGAGTATATCATAATACATAAACGATAAGCACCGTTTATTTGAAATGATCGGAGGAATATACAATGATATGTAAACAGTGTGGCGCTCAGATTGATGACCATGCGGCGGAATGTCCGTTCTGCGGAGCGGCATATGAGGAGAATATAGTTCCCGAAACCCCGGAAATACCTGAAGTACAGTCTGAAGCTGAGGAGCAGACAGAAGCAGCTTCTAAGAATAATGTTGTAAATGAAAGCGGTACTGATGAAAGTCTTACAAACAACGATCAAGACAATGAAATAGAAGAAATACTTGACGAAAACGAAATAAAGCGCAGACGACAGATGGAAAGAATGCGCGCTGAAAAACAATCGCAGCTTGAGGAAATAGAGAAAAGACGAAAGCTCAAGAAAAGAAAGCAGGCGCGTAATAAGGCAATAATTGCTATTATTGTACTTGTTGTCACTGCAGGATGCGGATACGGCGGTTACACGATCTGGAAGCATCATTCTGAGGCGCCGGATGTGATAATATCAACACAGCAGCCGGTAGACGATTCATTGGGGGATGATATTACACCTTCTCCTGAAGAAAGCGAGGAAGCAGCCACGGAGACCGCGGAGGAAGAGAACGGGGCGGAAGCTGATACAGATGGAGGGAATCAGTCAAATGCATCAACCGGCAGCGCAGGCGCATCAGGCGGCAGCGGTTCATCAAGCGGTAATAACTGGAGAGCAACAGGAGAAAGTACAAGTAGCAGCGCATCGGGCGGCTCAGGCGGCAGTTCGTCAGGCAGCAGCACAAGCGCTTCGTCAGGCGGTTCATCAAGCGGCAGCGGTGCAAGCGTTTCATCGGGCGGTTCATCAAGCGGCGGCAGTACAAGCGCATCCTCAGTCGGTTCTATAAGCAGCGGTTCGGCTTCTGTTTCAGCGCCAAGCTTCGGCGGCAAGACCTACAGCAGTGAAGGCGGATATAAGGACGGCAAGTTTACATCCGCGCTTGTAACAGGCGTTGAGGTCATAGAGAACGGCGGAAAGAACTATATGTCCTTTAAATATAACGGCGCAACCTATTATGCAAAGGTAAGCTCGGATACCACCACATCATTTGTAGCCGGCAGACCGATGACGATAACAGCCTTTAAGACCAGTGAGACCCTTAACGGTAATGATGTATATGAGATCACTACGGTAACAAATTATACTGGAAAATATGTGTTCCCGAATTCCGGATTTGAAAAGCTCACGGATGCCGAGCTTGCGGGTAAGACAGCTACGGAGCTTTATATCGGAAGAAATGAGATATTTGCGCGTCACGGACGTAAGTTCCAGAATGCCGACCTCAGAGAATATTTCTCGGGCTGTTCATGGTATAAGATCAAGGATTCATATAACTATGATAATGAGGCTTCAAATCTGAACTCAATAGAGCAGGCTAATGTTGATTTTATTCTTCAATACGAGGCTAAGCTTAATAAGTAATTTAACAGCATATATTTAAACCGGAGAGCATATAATTTCTTCGGTTTTTTTTATTATAAAAGAGGCTGTGGCAAAATACAGCCTCTTTTGTTATCTTGCAGTATTATTTGAAGTAGCTTACGCCCGCCTCAAAGAGCTTCTGATCCTTTGCGCCCGGAACATTCGATGCGATGTTGTTTCCTATACGCTCGCTGTGTCCCATCTTACCTAGGATTCTGCCGTCCGGTGAGAGAATACCCTCGATTGAAGCAACCGAACCGTTCGGGTTCCACTCGCTGTCATAGGTAGCCTTGCCGTCAAGGTTTACATACTGTGTCGCGATCTGACCGTTTGCCGCAAGCTGCGCAACGGTTTCAGGTGATGCGATAAAGCGGCCCTCTCCGTGTGAAAGCGCGATTGTGTGAATATCGCCTGTGTTCACATTTGCAAACCACGGTGACTTGTTTGACGCGATCCTTGTGTATGCCATTCTTGAAATATGACGTCCGATCGTGTTAAAGGTCAGTGTCGGCATATCAGCGTCAAGGTCACGGATCTCACCGTAAGGCACAAGACCGAGCTTTACGAGCGCCTGGAAGCCGTTACAGATACCGAGCATAAGTCCGTCACGGTTTTTGAGCATATTCATAACCGCGTCCTTGACCTGCGGATTTCTGAAGGCGGTGGCAATGAACTTACCCGAGCCCTCCGGCTCGTCGCCGCCAGAGAAGCCGCCCGGGAGCATGATTATCTGACTGTTGTCTATTCTTTTCTTCATCTCCGCAAGAGATTCTTCAACGTCGTTACCTGTGAGGTTTCTTATAACGAATACATCGGCAGCGCCGCCTGCGCGCTCAAATACTCTTGCTGTGTCGTATTCGCAGTTTGTTCCCGGGAATACAGGAATAAATACTCTCGGCTTTGCGAACTTTTCGCCTGCCACTGTGATGCTTCTCTTGTCGTAGCTGTAGGTCTCAGGCTCCTCTGTGAAGTGTCCCGCATGTGTCGGATATACCTTTTCAAGCGGGCTTGTCCATGCCTTTGCAGCGTCGCAAAGAGAAATTTCAGCGCCGCATGCCTTAAGCGCGTTTCCGCCTGTCGTACCGATTACGATACCGCCCTCAATTTCTTCATCAGCTTCAACAACGATTGAACCGAGAGGCGCGTTAAAGAGCAGCTCAGGCGTTACGTTTTCGTTAAGCTCCGCGCCTATCATATTACCGAATGCCGACTTTGCGATAACCTCAGCAAGACCAAAGCCCTTAACGGCTGTAGCCGAAATAACTCTGCCCGCGGTCTCTGCTGCGTGAACGGTCTCATACATAGCCTTTAATGCATCCCAGTCGGGAAGATCGTTTTCATCCATAGTAAGCGGGAAGTAGATAAGCTTTGAGCCTGCCTTCTTAAATTCCTGTGAAATTACCTTATCAGCCTTTGCCGGAGCAACCGCGAATGATGTGAGGGTAGGGGGAACGTCAAGCTCATTGAATGAACCGGACATTGAGTCCTTGCCGCCGATTGCCGCGATGCTGAGCGCAAGCTGAGCCTTGTACGCGCCCATGAGTGACGCGAACGGCTTGCCCCATCTCTTCGGGTCTGTGCCGAGTCTTTCAAAATACTCCTGGAAGGTGAGATATATTGTCTTGTAATCGGCGCCCATTGCGACCGCCTTTGAAACGGATTCAACAACAGCGTAGGTTGAGCCGTGGTACGGTGACCACTTTGAGATCTCAGGGTTGTAGCCGAAGGTCATTATTGTAGCCGAATTTGTCTGTCCCTCAAGAACCGGAACCTTTGCAGCCATACCGTCTGTAGGTGTGAGCTGATATTTTCCGCCGAACGGCATGAGAACCGAGCCGGCGCCGATGGTTGAGTCGAATTTTTCGGATAAGCCCTTCTG
>JBJEIV010000362.1:0-7690 GCA_051877395.1 Candidatus Ornithomonoglobus sp. | reverse complement strand
CTTGACCCTAACCAGATAATAGATATACGCGGGCTTATACGTTCACTCGGCAAGGATCATACAGTGATTTTAAGCTCCCATATCCTGTCGGAAATCAGCGCGGTGTGCGGCAGAGTTCTGATCATAAATAACGGCAGAATTGCCGCTGAGGACACGCCGGAAAATCTTGCAAAGCAGGAGAGCAAAAACAAGGTGAAGCGTATCATAATACGCGCCGATGGCAGCGATGAGGCGGTAAAGACTGTGCTTGACGGCTTTGCGGACGTAACCTATACAAGGCTTGACGGCGAGGGTGAATACGCTCTTGACGTTGAGGCGGGTAAGGATATAAGCAAGCAGCTTTTCTTTGCCTTCGCAAAGGCGGAGCTTGCCATTTTGGAGCAGCGCGAGGAGGAGCTGTCTCTGGAGGACGTATTTATTGAGCTTACGAAAAAGAAAGGGGACAGTTAAATGAAAGCAATATTCAAGCGCGAGCTTCGTTCCTATTTCTCTTCGATGCCCGGCTATATATTTCTGGCAATGTTTCTGCTTCTTGCGGGAGTATTGTTCTATCTGAATAACATTGTGTTCGGAGTGACGTCGGTCAAGAACCTGTTTCAGCTCCTTACAACATGGGCGGTGTTTATTCTGCCGATACTTACAATGAGGCTGTTTGCCGAGGACAGAAAGCTTAAAACAGACCAGCTGCTTATGACGGCTCCTGTTTCCGTTAAATCAGTTGTTCTCGGAAAATTCCTCGCGGCTTTTACTATGGTTGCCGCGGCGCTTTTTGTAATGCTTATTTATACAATAATCATTTCGTTCTTCGGAACGGTGAACTGGGCGGAAACAATAAGCTGTTTTATAGGGTTCGCTCTTTTGTGCGCCGTTGTTCTTTCGATAGGTGCCTTCATGAGCTCGCTGACCGATTCGCAGATCGTTGCCGCAATTTCGACCTATGCAATTCTTATTGTAACAGTATTCTTAGGCAACATCGCGTCGGCGGCTTCGGGCGTTCTTAAATCCGCGCTTCTCTGGATATCACCGACGGAGCGTTTTCTGGATTTCGCAATGGGTATTCTTGATCCGTCCGCATTGGTATATTATATAAGCCTTACGGTTCTGTTCCTGTTCCTTACGGTCAGCGCTACGGAACGCAGACGCTTTGCGTAAGGAGGGCTGTGTGATATGAATAAAAAATACAGGCTCCTTTCATGGATAGCGATAGCAACAGCGGTGGCTGTTTTTGTACTTGTAAATGTATTTATGTCAGCGCTTACGAAAAAGGTAAATATAAAAATCGATCTTACATCAAATAAGAAATATGAGCTGACGGAGGAAAGCTACGAATATCTAAAGGAATATGACAAGGACACAACAATATATATTCTCGCGTCCGTAACGGAGCAGGACACCAACGCGCGCGCGATCCTCGACCGTTACGCGGCGGCAAATTCTCATATTAAGCTTGAAAATGTGGATGTAAGCAAAAATCCGACCTTTGGAAAGGACTATGTTTCGGAGGGGGAAACACTGACGGAAAATTCGGTTATAGTCGTTTCGGGGGAGAAATCAAGAGTTATTGAAAACTCGGAGTTTTATCCGACCTCAAACGGCAATATAACGGGAATTGACGTTGAATCAAGAATCACCTCGGCTTTAAAATATGTTTCAAGCGACGCGCAGTTTAAGGCGTATTTTACAACAGGTCATAACGAGGCTGATTTCAAGGGCGCAAAAGAAGCTCTCGAAGCTGAGAATTATGAGCTTGGCGAGGTGGCAACTCTTACGGAGGATATTCCTCAGGATGCGGATATTGTAATTGTTCCGCGCCCGCTTACCGACTTTACCACGGGTGAGCTTGCAAAGCTTGACACCTATGTAAGAGGCGGCGGCGCTTTGCAGCTTTATGTCAGCGGAGAATGCCCCGAGCTTACAAACATAAATGCATGGCTCGGAGCAAACGGCATCAGCATCAATGAGGATGTAATTGTGGAGTCGAAGGATAATGCGGTCGGCTCCGGCGGCAGCTATCTCTTTATTATGAACTATGTAAAAAACGACATTACCGAAAGCATTATTGCAAAAAATAAGGTTTCGGGCTATGTGCCGTTTGCAAAGTCGCTTAAAACGACAGCCACATCGGGCGCGTATACGGTTGAGAGCTGTCTTTCAAGCTCGGATAACTCGTATACATCAGCTGACTTTGACAAGCCGACAAGAGACACCGCGGTTTCAACAGGCGCCGCGGATATAGCGCTCATGTCAACAAATGCCGATACAAACGGAAAGATTTATGTGAGCGGCACAACCATGCTGCTTTCATACAGCGTATCGGATGTGAATAATATCGGCTTTGCAAACTTCGCGTATTTTACCGCTGTTACAAACAGCATGAGCGGCGCGGGGGAGGCATTTGTGGTTCCAGTTAAGTCCGTGGGCGCAAATCTTCTTGTTATGAACAACATACAGAAAGCGGTTATGTTCATAGTGGTTGTGATTCTTGTTCCGCTGCTGCTGCTTGCTCTTGGAATTGTCGTATTCTTCAGAAGGAGGAATATGTGATGAAAAAGACAGGCATAATCGCCGGAGCCGCGGCGGTCGTTGTCCTGGCGGCGGCTACGGTGTTTGTCATGAATATTGATACCTCCGAAAAGGAGGAGGATAAAAAGCGGCCGCAGACGCAGACGGTTCTCATGCTTGATGACGCGGAGGAAATAACGGTAAAGGCTGAGGGGCTTGATGTTAAATATATAAAGGCAGACGGCTCTGAGGTATGGGTTATTGACGGTATTGACGCATCGGATATTTCGTCCGTAAAGATGGCGGAGTTTATCGGCGCCGCTCTGACCTATGAAACCGACCTTATAATTGATGATGCGGGAGAGCCTTCCGAGTACGGTCTTGACGCTCCGGCTGTCAACGTAACAATAAAGTCCGGTGACGGAGAGCATACTGTTCTTATCGGTGACAGGAGCGCCGTTGATGATGTGTACTTTGCGAGCGCTGACGGCGCACTGTTTACAATGAGCGCGTCACAGTACAATATGCTTATAACCGATCCATCGTATTATACGGAGTTTAACAGAATAAGCATTAATCCCGATAATATAACGGGAATAAAAATTGAAACAGCTGACAGAACGATAGACTTATATCTTCCCGAGATAAGCCGTCTTGAGGGAAATGTATGGATGATGCGCGAGCCGTATGACAATATGGCAAACGACAGCTTCCTTGATTCAGATGTGCTTGAACAGATAGGCGCGCTGTCGCTTTCAAAAAAGGCTGACGCAATAGGAACGGAGCAGGCAAGGCTCACGGTTACCGAGGGAGAAAACACCTATGAATTTAAGCTTGGCGATGAGGACGGCGCAACGATATATATTGAGTATCAGGGACAGGCGTATTCGGAGCCTGCGGAGCTTCTGGCATTTATATACGCTGATACCTTCAGCTATATAAATAAGCTTGTTTCATATGTCAATGTGCAGGATATTTCCGAAATGACCGCAGAATATGACGGTAAGACGCACACCTTCGGCGTAAGCGGGAGCGGAAATAACCTGAGCTATACCGCGGACGGCAGAGCCGCAGACAGCAAGGCTGCGAAAAAGCTTTATTCCGAGGTTATCGGAGTAGTTGCCACAGGCTTCTATAATAATGAAAAAACAACAGATACGGTTTTAAAGCTTACCTTTAAGGGTGATGAAAAGGAAACCGTTGTTGAATATAAAAAAATCAATGAATATACTGTTGCGGCGGTGAAGAACGGCAAGGCATTGTTTGTTACGGGAGCCGCCGACGCAGAAAATGTAAAGACCGCGATTGACGGCTTCTTTACAGAGAATTAAAGGAGAGAGATAAAAAATGGCAGAATTATGGGGCGGAAAAATTCCGTACAATGATAAGGAGCATGATTTTGTTCCTTCAATAACTGCGTACAGGGCAGAATCCAAGGGCGCGGTAGTTATATTTGCCGGAGGCGGCTATGCAATGAAGGCAAATCACGAGGGTCCGGTCATGGCTGAATGGCTTCAGTCGGCGGGTATAACCTGCTTTGTTGTGGATTACCGTGTTGCGCCGTATCAGCATCCGGCAGAGCTTTCGGATGCCATGAGAGCCGTAAAGTATGTAAGGTTCTATGCAGATAAGTATAATATTGACAGCGATAAGATTGCCGTTATGGGCTTCAGCGCCGGAGGTCATCTCGCAGGCTCCGTATCGGTTCATTATGATAAGGCTATATACGAGGATACGGACAGAATCGATAAGGAGAGCTGCAGACCTGACGCTACGATCCTCGGATATCCTGTAATTGATATGGGATATTACCGTCATGACGGATCGCGCGCAAATCTTCTCGGACAGCGTTCGACGGAGAGAATGAACGACTTTATGTCGCTTCACAAGCAGGTAAACGAAAACACTCCTGAGGCATTCCTCTGGCATACCTCCACCGACCAGGCGGTTCCGGTTATGAACTCGCTTCTCTATGCGCAGGCTCTGAGCGCGGAAAGCATTCCGTACGAGCTGCATATTTATCCGATAGGACCTCACGGTCTCGGTCTTGCGCCGGATATGCCATATGTCGCAAAGTGGCAGAATGATCTGCTTGACTGGTTAAAGCTCAAGGGCTGGAAATAAAAGAAAACTGAGCAAAACTCATTTGAGCTTTGCTCAGTTTTCTTTTGGGATATTTTATTCCGTTCCGGCGGAAACAGAATACGGTAGGACATATTTTTCGCTGAAGGATGAGCGCAACGCCTTATATCCGTCGTCATTTCTCCTGTGGCTCATTACATTATGAACATCGTAATTTTCGTTATTAAGCTCAATTATAGCCGCCGCGACATTTGCGCAGTGGTCTGATATTTTTTCCAGCGCGGTTATATAATCAGTGAATATAAAGCCCTGAGTTACGCTGCATCGTCCCTCCTGCATACGCTTTATATGGCGGGTTTTAAGGTCGTTTCTCAGCTTGTCTATAACGTCCTCTAAAGGCTCAACCTTATTGGCAAGGGTAATATCATTACCCGAAAACGCGCTGATTGTGAGATCAATAATTTCACTAACCGCATTTACCATGATCGTTATTTCCTGTCTTGCCTTTTCGGAGAAATGCACCTCCTTGTCGTGCTTTTCTCTTGCCGTAAACACAAGATCGGCCGCATAGTCGGTTATCTTTTCAAAATCCGTTATTGCATGGAGCAGTATTGATACCTTTCTTGCGTCAGTTGCAATAAGCTTTTGCGCCGACAGCTTTATGAGATACGCGCCGAGCGCGTCCTCGTATTCATCCGCCATGCTTTCGTTTTCTATAATTCTTTTATCGTTTTTCTCCGAATATTTTGCAACGCATTCCTGCACAAGCGTAAAGCTGTCCTTTGCTATATACGCCATATTTGTGGCAAGCGTCATGCACTGCTCAACGGCAAAGGACGGCGTCTGCAAAAATCTTTCATCAAGAATTGCAAAGCCGGAGGTGTCCTTTCCCTCCTTGATAGTCATTCTTGCAAGCTTTTCCAGCAGCTTGTTAAACGGTAGCAGCACAGCTGTCGCCGAAATGTTGAATATCGTATGCACCACCGCTATTTTAAACGGGTCTACCGGACCGTCCGTAAATTCAAAATGTATAAACGCGTTAGCCGTATAGAATACAACAAGGAACAAAACGGTTCCTATAATGTTAAAATACAGATGCACCATAGCCGCGCGCTTTGCGTTCTTGCCCGCGCCTATACATGAAACCAGCGCAGTTACGCATGTGCCGATATTCTGACCCATAATAATCGGTATTGCCGCGCCGAAGGTTATCTGCCCCGTTGCGGAAAGAGCCTGTAAAATACCGACGGACGCTGATGATGACTGAATAACAGCGGTAAGCGCCGCTCCCGCCAGCACTCCGAGCATGGGGTTCTCAAACAGCGTCAGTATGCTTGTAAACTGCGGAACATCCTTCAGGGGCGCGACCGCGGATGACATTGTTTCCATGCCGAACATAAGCACCGCAAAACCGATAAGTATGGTACCTGTATTCTGCTTCTTGTCGCTTTTGGACGCCATTGTCAGTATTATTCCTATAAGCGCAAGCACAGGCGTGAAATTGGCGGGCTTGCAGAGCTGAACCCAGAAGCTGTCGCCCTGTATGCCCGAAAGGCTCAGGACCCATGAGGTCACGGTAGTACCGATGTTCGCTCCCATTATAATTCCGATTGCCTGTGAAAGCTTCATTATACCCGAATTTACAAAGCCTACAACCATAACGGTCGTTGCCGATGACGACTGAATAACAGCCGTAACAGCCGCGCCTAAAACGACACCCTTTATCGGATTTGACGTAAGCCTTTCGAGTATTTTCTCAAACCGTCCTCCGCCCAGCTTTTCAAGCCCCTCGCCCATTACGTTCATTCCATAAAGGAACATAGCCAGTCCGCCGAACAAACTGAATACCTTAAAAATATCCATAACAGCACCTCTTATATGTATTTTTTCTTAAATCCAATTAAATATTATATAAAATTAATGTAAATCTGTATTCAAGGTTATGTAAAATTAATGTAAAATTCTAAAAATAAGCTGATGATAACGAATAAAAATAAAGGATGAATCCAATGCGGGTTCATCCTTTATTAAGCAATCAATGTCCGTGCGGCTTGATATTCAGCTCGTCATGCTCCGTTGTGAGGTCTGCGTGAACCATCATGCCGAACGCTATAAGCATCGGGAGCGTTGCCGCCCATATTGATTTTTCTCCGGCAAAACGGATAAGCACGGTTACAATAACGCCGCCTATACAGAACACAAGCAGCATTCTGATATGCTTCAGTGATTTCTGAAGTCCCGAGCCGTCATGCTTGCGGAAAAACGTCGCAAGACCTATTCCTGTCTGGCGCAGGTGGTTAGTGCAGAAGGTTGTCGCCATCGGTATTCCCTCCGACTGACGGAAGGTATTGTACTGCATTGAGGCTATAAAGTTAATCGTGACCTGTACGACCTGATCGGGAACGCTCAGCGGAAGCCAGCCAATGCCGAAAAGCACAAGGATCTCAAAGCCTACAAGATATGTATCCCAGCGTAGATAACCGAACCGTTTGATAGGGCTTGGAAGCGCCTCTGATATGAAGGCTCCGGATAGATATGCCGCTATAGGTATAAGAAAATACAAGCCCTTCTCCCATTGTCCCTGTCCGAACGCGGTAGCCATCATAACAAAATTGGCAGTCTGCGCATTGCAGAATACTCCTCCGCGCAGTACAAATGTAAAAGCGCCCATCATTCCGGCGCTCATCATAAGCAGCAGGAAGGTTGAGCTGCGTTCACATGTGAGATAATGCTCAGGGGGAGTATTTTTTGTTTTCGTATTCAAGTTTTTCGCCTTCTTTTGATTTTTGCAGCAGTATTATAGCATAATCGCTTTAATATGTCAACAATTTCAAAAATGACTGTTAATAGTAACAATTTAATTTAATTAATATAATTTTCTTTTGGAAATATTGACTAAATTAAAAATGTGTGATAGAATATAATTAATTGTAAGAAGGGAGCGGATAATCTATGAAATCCGGAAAATTGACAGCGCTTTTATGCGTTGTGGCAGTGGCATTTTCAGCGGCTGTGTCAATGCCGCTTGTCGGAAACAACGCGGGCTGGGTACAGACTGCGGCAGCAGAGGAAGGCATAAATATCACAAAAGCTGAGGGCTGGCTTG
>JBJEIV010000361.1:0-1611 GCA_051877395.1 Candidatus Ornithomonoglobus sp. | reverse complement strand
CTTGTGCGTCACAGCAAGCTTAAACGGCGCCATTTCCCGCTTATAGCTGTCCTCGTGGAGCGCCTTTAAAATATCGGCAAAGGAATCAAGATATCCGCCGCCGATCTCATCGACCGCGCCCTTATCGCAAAGCGACGCGATTTGGGGATCGATCGGGATTCTGCCGATAAGCGGAATACCGTATTCCGCCGCGGTTTCCTCAACATGGCTTTCGCCGAACACCTTTATTTCCTTTCCGCAGTCGGGACATCTGAGATAGCTCATATTCTCGACCATACCCAGAATAGGAATATCCATCATGTTCGCCATATTGACCGCTTTTTCAACAATCATGTTGACAAGCTCCTGAGGTGACGCTACAATTACAATGCCGTCAACCGGAAGCGACTGGAACACCGTAAGCGGAACATCGCCCGTGCCCGGCGGCATATCGACGAACATAAAGTCTACCTCGCCCCAGATTACCTCCGTCCAGAACTGCTCCACGACGCTTGATATTACCGCGCCCCTCCAGATTACCGGCTGATTTTCGCTTTCAAGCAGAAGATTGAGCGACATTACGTCAATATCATTTTTTGTCGTTGACGGTAGCAGCCCAAGCTCCGTCGCTGAGGCTCTCTCGTTTATTCCGAACAGCTTCGGAATCGAGGGACCTGTTATGTCGGCGTCAAGCACCGCCGTCTTGTATCCGTTTTTCTCTGCAAGGCAGGCAAGCATTGACGTAACCAATGACTTTCCTACTCCGCCCTTGCCGCTTACTATGCCGATCACCTTTTTTATATGGCTCAGCTGATGCGGCTGCTTTCTCATATCCTGCGGCGCGTTTCTTTCCCCGCAGCTCTCGCCGCAGCTTCCGCAGTTGTGTGAACATTCACTCATTTTTCATCTCTCCTATGCTGTTTAATTATTTAATGCAAGCGGCTCCATACCGTCCGCCGAATCCCAGATAAACACTCTTATGCTGTCCGTGCTGTCCGACCACTCATAATTAAAGCCCGTTGTCTCCCCTGCGCTTAATTCTAAGTTCTCCATCGTCACGCCGATAAGCGCGCCCTCCGCGTCATACCGCGCAACAAGCGCAAAACTGCCGCCGTCCGTGTCCGCGTTCTTTGTAACGGTGAAGCCTGACACTGACACATTGCTTACTGTGTATGTTTTGTTCTTAGGAACCTCTGTAGGTTGCGCGGTTGCCGGAGTTACATACTCCTCAAGCTTTGCCGAGCAGAAGCGCGCCTTTGAGCCGGCAAGATAGAAATAATAGGTTTCTCCCGCCTTTACATCTATACTGCACAGAATCGGAACAGCCGCTCCTATACATACCTGAGTATAAACCGCCGCATCCGGCTCTGTGTCAGGATTTGCAGCCCCCTCCGGTATAGCGTAAAAGGTTTTTTCTCCCGATACGCTGTATGCGTACAAGGTGAACACTCCGTTCTGCGGCGCAGTGTATTTGAGCGCGGTTCCTGTCGCGGTTCCGTTTGACCATTTGCCGTTTGTATCCTTATGGGTTATCGCATAACTGAATACTGAGCCGTCCTCAAAGGTAACCGTGTCCGTCATTGCTCTTGTAAGCTCAATTACGTTTGTAAGTCCGGGCATAAGCTCCGTTCC
>JBJEIV010000360.1:0-7754 GCA_051877395.1 Candidatus Ornithomonoglobus sp. | reverse complement strand
GACTAAGTTTTCTTCATTGCATTGACTATAGAAAACTTAGTCAAAAGCATATAAATATAAAATAATACTTGCAAATTATGATGAAATATGGTACAATAAGCTTTGTGATAATCGGAGGTGGCAGTAATGAAGGGTGCAATTTTTGATGTTGACGGTACAATTCTGGACTCTATGGGGATCTGGGTTGATATTACCGCTGACTTTTTTTTCGGACACGGTGTAAAAATATCGCCGGAGGACAATCTGAAATACCAGAGCATGACGCTTGAGGAAACCCTTCCGCAGATACAGCGCGACTATCTTCCCGATATGAAGCTTGAGGATATGCTTGCGGAGTTTGTGGACCTTACAAGAGCGGCTTACCGCGACACGATTCCTGCGAAGTCAGGAGTATGCGAATACATGAAAAGGCTGCATTCCGACGGGGTTAAAATTGCGGTTGCGACATCCGGCTTTAAAGAGCTGTGTCAGTCAGCATTCAGAAGACTTGGAATTTTTGATATTATTGACGCATACGCATTTTCGGCAGAGGTCGGCTGCAACAAATCACAGCCTGATATATACCTGCTTGCTGCAAAAAGGCTCGGACTAAATCCCGGAGACTGTACGGTATATGAGGACATTATCACAGGAATAATGAGCGCAAAAGAAGCCGGGTTTAAGACTGTTGCGGTTTATGATAAAACAAGCGTTCAAGATAAAGAAAGGCTCTTACGGCATTCTGACCGCTATATTACGGGGTGGAAGGAATTGCTGAGCAAATAAACCGGGCATAACGGGTGCAAGACCGTTATGCCTTTTATTTACATTATATGCTTGTTAAAATTTATTAAAATTACTTGTATTTTTAACTGATTTCTGATTTATTTTACAATATTATCTTGTTTGATTGACAAATCAGAAAAAATAGTGTAAAATATCAAATGGTGGGTAAGGGAGCTATTTATCTCTCTTGCCCTTTTGTATATAATGTTATGTAAGTATATAGAAAGGATTGTGATTGACCATGAAATATGCCACAGACTTATTTTTTGATCTGATGTATTCAATGCGCAGCGTGAAAGCACTCTCGGAGCTCGAATCGGTCGAAGCCTACAGAGCTGAATGTATAAAAAGACGCAGCGAGCTGATAACGGCATTGGGACTGGATAAGATTGAAGCTATTAATTTTGAAATGAAAACTAAACGGATTTCCGACAGAAAATATGATGTAGAAATTCTTCCGGGGCTGGTTACCCCGATGTGGATTCTTAAGCCGGAAAAACCGAACGGCAAAACTGTCCTTTATCTGCCAGGGCATGATCCAAACGGCGCGCAGGGTTCTTTCAACTATTTCGGTCAGAACCAGACCTTCCACAAGTGGCTTCCTCTCCAGCTCCAGTTTGAGGGTTTTACAGTTGTTATTCCTGAACTGATTGGGTTTGGCAGCCTTATAAAGGAAAAGTATACAGACGGCTTCAGGGGCTGTTTTGCTAATACCGAAATTCTCCAGCTCTTCGGTATTTCAATGGCGGGGCTTAGGACATATCAGGCAATATGCGCGATTGAAATCATGGAAAAGGTTATGGAACGCCCAATGTCATTTATTTACGGGATTTCCGGCGGCGGTCTTATAGCCATGCTCACATCTGCGCTTACGTGCAAAGCAGAGGCTGTTGTTATTTCAAACTACGGTGCCTCCTTTAAGTCGTCAATCATGGAAATCCAGCATTGTGTAGATAACTATATCCCAAATCTGCTGAACATCGGCGAATGCGCCGATATAATAGGTCTTTCAGCGCCTACTCCGATTATGCTCACAAACGGCATAGAGGATTCGATCTTCCCAAACTCCGGTGTTAGGGAAACCGCTGCTGAGCTTGAAAAGATTTATAAGCTTTTCAATGCGGAAAAGGATTTCTTTAATCACACCCATAAGGGCGGACACGAAACAGATTCTGATGCTGTGATAGAATTTTATAAAAGATATATCCCGCAAGACTAAAACGCTTTTGGCTGTGCAAACAAAATATACAGCCTTTTATATGCTTTTTGCAATACAAAACCCCTTTTCAGCAATTTTGCCATAAGGGGTTTTTTATTGCATGACCTTCACAAAATTTTCTATACTTGAATAAAAGAAAAACCAGTGAAGAGAAAGTTTAAAGGCTTGCATTAAGCGCTGTTAATTATAAAGCGCTTAATGCAAGCCATATAGTTTATTGTATCACTTAATTACTCGATTACTCAATTATTCTCTTTGCACCGAGATAGCAGTTAGCATAGTAACCGCTTTCTATTGTTGAATATTTTATTACGTCACCTGTTCTTGGTGAGTGGATCATCATACCGTTGCCCACATACATTCCAACATGCGACGGCGAGCTGCCTGAACCAAAATATACAAGGTCTCCGGGCTTGAGATCGCTCTTTGAAACGAAATGGCCGTCATTATCCCACTGTGTATATGTAGTTCTTGTAATGCTGTAGCCGTTCTGTCCGTAAATATACTGAACAAAACCTGAACAGTCAAATCCGCGTGTTGTTGTGCCGCCCCATACGTATGGAGTTCCCAATAAGCTGTCCGCAAGATTGAGAATTGACTGTATTGTCGGGTTTGATGAAGTACCCGCTGTGCTGCTGTCTGTAGAAAGAACAGTCTTATTATCCTTGTAATTATATGTGAAATCAACAGGCAGGCTGTAAATTTCTGAGCCGTCAGCAAGTACAGCGCCTACTATAATAGAATAATCACCATTTGACAAAGCACTGCTTGTAACAGTAACGCTGGTATTATCCACATCCTTTAAAAACACTGCTTTGGCGGATGAATCCTTGATAATTACATGATATGAACCGGCATTTCCGGTTCCTGACCACTCAACATCAAAGCTCTGAGTAGTAATTACAGCGCCGCTCTCCGGCAGTGTTATTACCGGCATTGACTCTGTTGAGTAAGTCGGTCTTCCGAACTTCTCATATGAGCGGTTTACACTTACGATTGCCTGCTCTCTTGATGTTGCCTCAAGCGGCTGGAGTGTGTCATCGGTCACGCCTGTCATAAGCTCATAGTTAAGGGCTGTGTTTACTGAGGACATCGCCCATGAGCTGACATCATGACCATCGGTAAAGGCATCTACATATGCTGTATTAGCGCCGTCTGCAATGTTGAAGTTCACTTCACTTGCCGTAAGAGTGCTGATAAGCATCTTTGCCATTTCTTCTCTTGTAACCAATCTGTCAGGAGTAAATGTTGTATCATCAGTACCGTTAACGATACCGTAATTATATGCCTGAGCTACTGCGACACTGTCTGTGTCGGTAAACGGTGAACCGACCGGAACCGGAACAACCTCATTGGTAAGTTTTTTGTACAAATTCATTGCAAGTTCACAGAATTCCTCACGAGTGATGGAATCCTTTAGATTATTCGATACAACCGAATATGAAACCAAGCCTGCTTCACTCGCTGACTGATATCCTGAAACAGCCCAGCCGCTGAGGTCAGCAGCCATTGCTGTACTTGATAATACAGTAGTTAATGAAATTGCACTGAGAATCATTTTCTGTACGATTTTCATAAAGAATTAATCTCTCCTTTTCTCCTCAATACTGAGGACCCACCGGTTATCTGCAATTTAAAGCTCGCAGTCCGGGATTGCTTTTTCTCTGAATCCGTTCTGATCCGAATTCTCAAAATCTCTGATCGTGATACGTTCTTTTTCTCTTGCTTTTCTTTCAACAATAAATAAACTATTTTTTATAAGATAAATTTTACTTTGATCTTACTCTGCTATTATACCAATTTTTAATCTGCTTGTCAAGGTTTTTTGAAAAAAAATTACGAAATTGTTACGACTTTTCTTAATAAAATTTAATACTTTTTGTAACATTGCTGTAATATTATCGAAATGTGCATGCAATATAACTCGTTTTTATGCTTTATTTTTCCATTTATGGTTTTAAACTGTTAATTTTAATTGAAATTTTTATGTCTGATTTGCCAAATTTGCGACCTCTTTCCCCAAGATTTTCGTCGTTTTTCGACGGATTTTGTTAAAAAATTGTTACGTAAACATTTAATTTTGTAATAAATTTGTTTCAAAATTCTGAAATGTTAAAGATTTATCAAAAAAGAACAACAGCAGAACATAAGTCCTGCTGCTGCCCGTTTTATTTAACCCTGTGTATTATAGCTGTAGTTCGGAGCTTCCTTAGTGATATAAATATCATGCGGATGTGACTCGCGAAGACCTGCGCCTGTGATTCTGATGAACTTGCCGTTCTCTTTAAGCGACTCAATTGTCGGAGTACCACAGTAGCCCATGCCGCTTCTCAGACCACCGATAAGCTGGAAGATAGTATCTGAAAGAGGTCCCTTGTAAGGTACGCGACCCTCAACACCCTCCGGAACAAGCTTCTTTGAGCCTGTCTGGAAGTAACGGTCCTTTGAACCCTTTTCCATTGCCGCAAGCGAACCCATTCCGCGGTATACCTTGAAGCGTCTGCCCTGGAATATCTCAAACTCGCCGGGGCTTTCGTCACAACCCGCAAGCAGGCTGCCCATCATGATTACGTCAGCGCCTGCCGCGATTGCCTTAACGCAGTCGCCGCTGTACTTGATACCGCCGTCGGCGATACACGGAATACCGAACTTCTTAGCCTCGTTGCAAGCGTCGTAAATAGCTGTGATCTGCGGAACACCGATACCCGCAACAACTCTTGTCGTACAGATTGAACCCGGTCCGATACCTATCTTGATACAATCTGCGCCGGCTTCAATGAGCGCTCTTGCCGCATCTGCGGTTGCAATATTACCCGCAATAACCTGAAGGTCAGGGTATGCGTTCTTTACTTCGCTGATCTTATTAAGGATATTCTTTGAATGACCGTGCGCCGAATCAAGACATACAACATCCACACCCGCGTCAACAAGAGCCTTGACTCTGTCAAGACAATCCGCAGTTACACCGATTGCGGCTCCCGCAAGGAGTCTGCCCTGAGCATCACGCGCTGAATTCGGATACTGAACAGCCTTCTCAATATCCTTGATTGTGATAAGTCCCTTGAGATGCCTTTCACTGTCAACTATAGGGAGCTTTTCTACTTTATATTTAGAAAGGATTTCCTGAGCCTTCATAAGGTCCGTACCCTCAGGAGCCGTTATAAGGTTCTCCGAGGTCATAGCCTCACCGATTTTCTTTGAGAAATCAGTCTCAAATCTGAGATCCCTGTTTGTTATGATACCGATAAGCACATTATCATCATTAACAATCGGCACACCTGAAATTCTGTAACGTCCCATAAGGTCGTCCGCTTCCTTCAGGGTGCAGTCCTCTGTGAGACTGAACGGATTGGCAATTACACCGTTCTCTGAACGCTTAACCTTGTCCACCTCTGATGCCTGCTGCTCGATTGTCATATTCTTATGGATTATACCGATGCCGCCCTCACGCGCGATTGCGATTGCCATTTTGGACTCTGTAACAGTATCCATAGCGGCGCTCATGAACGGTATATTAAGTCTGATCTTATTAGTGAGGTTTGTGCTCAGATCAACCATATTAGGGGTAACCTCTGATTCCTGCGGAATAAGTAGCACATCATCAAAAGTAAGACCTTCTTTTCCGAACTTATCCATGCTCGTTTTCTCCTTTCAAAATTACATATTTATACTATATATGATTAAACTCTATTCTAACAAAAAAATTCGCATTTTTCAATATTTTTATACGATTTTTTTTAGATTTATAAAATATTCTCAATATAGTCTGATAAAGCCGCTTTCATTGTAGCAAAATCACTAATTTTGAAAATTTCTGTCTTTATCGCGCCGGAGCCTGGCATACCCTTGATGTACCACGCGATATGCTTGCGCGCTTCCTTTATTCCCCGCAATTCTCCCTTTGCTTTCACAAGACTTTCTGTATGCTTTAAAGCCGTTATAAGCTTTTCCTTTGGCGAGGGGACTGTCCTTATCTCTCCGTATTCAAGCAGCTCGTTGATCTGAGTAAATATCCACGGATTCCCCTGCGCGCCGCGCGCGACCATGACCGCGTCACAGCCTGTATATTCAAGCATTGCCGCAGCGTCCTCCGCTCTAAATATATCGCCGTTTCCGATCACCGGGATTTTAAGCTCCGCTTTTATTTTTTTAATTACATCCCAATCCGCCTTGCCGCTGTAAAATTCCTTGCGCGTTCTTCCGTGTACCGTAACCGCTGACGCGCCGTTTTCCTCCAGAATATGCGCGCACAAAAGTGAGTTATCCGTTTCCCAGCCCTTTCTGAGCTTCACTGTTACAGGTACAGGCGACGCGTCCGCTACAGCGCGCGCTATCCTGCCCATAAGCTCCGGATTTTTCATAAGCGCCGAGCCGTCGCCGTTGTTTACGATTTTAGGCGCCGGACAGCCCATATTTATATCGATTATATCCGGCTTAAACTCCATAACCTTCGGCACGATCTCCTCCATGATCTCCGGCTCCGAGCCGAATATCTGTATCGCGCAGGGGCTTTCCCCTGTCATATCCATAAGGGACGCTGTTTTCTTATCACCGTAATACAGTCCCTTCGCGCTTATCATTTCACTGTACACCATTTCCGCGCCGAACTCCCGGCAGATCTCACGGTAAGGCTTATCCGTGACCCCCGCCATCGGCGCGAGAAATACGTTGCTTTCCAATTCGACATTTCCGATTTTCATATGTGTTATCCTTTTCATTATTTTCACACATTATATCAATTACGCAGTCGGTTGTCAAGCTGTTTATCTGTCGATATACTTCAAAAGCTCCGCAAGCTGTACAAGCTCCCATCTGTCCGCGGTGTCACTGTCGTATGTTCCTTCAAAGGACAACGCGGACAGCGCCTGCTCTATTACTGCGTCATAGCTTATATCAATAACACCGTTAAGCTTCAGTCCGAGCATTGCCGCAGCGGCCGCGAACCGTGTGTCCTCATCTGCCTCCGACAGCTCATTGGCAGCCGGAAATTCCTTCAGAATACTCTCTGTGCCGCCCGGCTCCTTGTAGCGGATTTTTACGTCAAACACCTCATCGGTGCCCTTATACTGATTAGTCTGATAGCGGTAGGTCGTATCATCCCCCTCTGCCATTCCGTCACCGTTCATGACAAGCTCATAGACCGCGGTCACCTTAGCGCCCGCGCCAAGCTCTCCGGCATCCACAGTGTCATTTTCAAAATCCTCCGCGGCAAGCTCACGGTTTTCATATCCGACAAGGCGGTATTCGCTGACCACAGCCGGATTGAACTCAACCTGTATTTTTACATCCTCCGCAACGGTGTACAGGGTCTTGTTCAGCTTATCCGCAAACACTCTCTTTGCCTCGCTCAGAGTGTCAATATAATAGTAGCTGCCGTTTCCGTAATCGGCAAGCAGCTCCATGCGGTTATCCTTGTAGTTGCCCATACCGAAGCCCATAGTGGTAAGGTATATTCCCGCCTTGCGCTTTTCGGTAATAAGCTGCTTAAGCTCCGCCGTTGACGAAGGTCCTATGTTGAAATCCCCGTCCGAGCAGAGTATAATTCTGTTGTTTCCGCCCTCAATAAAGCCCTTTTCAAGCTCCTCATAAGCGAGAGCCAGACCATCCGCGCCGTTTGTTCCGCCGCCGGGCATAAGCTCCTCTATCGCGCTTCTGAGCTTTTCCTTTTCACTTCCGCTCACCGCGTCAAGTACAACCCTTGTTCCGCTTGCGTATGTAACAATCGAAACTGTGTCGTTTTCTCCGAGATTATCCACCAGCATTTCCAACG
>JBJEIV010000359.1:0-7805 GCA_051877395.1 Candidatus Ornithomonoglobus sp. | reverse complement strand
ACTCCGGCTCCGGTTGAGCGCAAGCAGGTATTCGGCGTGACCTTTGAGCAGGGCAGAAACGAGCTGGATATAAACACTGATCTGCTTGCAAATATCGTTACCGACAATAAGGATATGACCGACGCGGCAAAGCGCGACCTTATGATTTCGCTTATAACACTTAAATATACACAGTCAAACAGCGTATGCTATGTTAAGGACGGACAGGCAATCGGTATCGGTGCGGGACAGCAGTCAAGAATCCACTGCACACGTCTTGCGGGCAACAAGGCAGACATCTGGTGGCTGCGTCAGAGTCCGCAGGTTCTCGGCTTGCAGTTTGTAGACGGCATCCGCCGCGCAGACCGCGACAATACGATTGACGTATATATCTCAGACGAGCATGACGATGTGCTTGCGGAGGGTACATGGCAGAAGTTCTTTAAGGTAAAGCCTGAGGTATTTACAAAGGAGCAGCAGAGAGAGTGGCTCGATAAGAACACAGACGTTGCTCTTGGTTCGGACGCTTTCTTCCCGTTCGGCGACAACATAGAGCGCGCGCATAAGTCGGGCGTTAAGTATATCGCGCAGCCGGGCGGCTCTGTAAGAGATGATAATGTTATCGAAACCTGCAACAAGTACGGCATTGCTATGTCGTTCACAGGCATAAGACTGTTCCATCATTAATTATAAGGAGATAAACCGACATGAAAATATTAGTAGTAGGCGGCGGCGGACGCGAGCATACAATTGTATGGAAAATCGCGCAGTCCCCGAAGGTTGATAAAATTTACTGCGCGCCGGGCAACGCGGGTATCGCAGAGCTGGCGAAATGTGTTGACATCAACGTAATGGACAAGGAAGGCATGGTTAAGTTCGCAAAGGACAACGCTGTTGACCTCGTTATGGTAGCGCCTGATGATCCGCTGGCAGCGGGCATGGTTGACGCTATGGAGGCGGCTGGCATACGCGCCTTCGGCCCCCGCGCAAATGCGGCTGTAATTGAAGCAAGCAAGGCTTTTTCAAAAGAGCTTATGAAGAAGTACAATATTCCTACGGCTGCTTATGAGATATTCACAGACAGCGCAGAAGCTATCGCATATCTTGAAAAGGGTACCTTCCCCGCTGTTATAAAGGCGGACGGTCTCGCTTTGGGCAAGGGCGTCATAATCGCTCAGAATCTTGACGAGGCAAAGGAAGCCGTTCATGATATGATTGACGGCGGAAAGTTCGGCAAGAGCGGCAGTCGTGTAGTAATCGAGCAGTTTCTGACAGGCCCCGAGGTTTCTGTCCTCGCGTTCACTGACGGTAAGACCGTTAAGCCTATGGTTTCGGCGCAGGACCACAAGCGCGCATATGATAACGACGAAGGACTTAACACAGGCGGCATGGGTACCTTCTCACCGTCAAGACTTTATGATGATGCAAAGGCAGAGGAATGCATGAATAATATCTTCCTCCCGACAATCAAGGCTATGCAGGCGGAGGGCAGACCGTTTAAGGGTGTGCTTTACTTCGGTCTTATGATGACTGCTGACGGCGTTAAGGTAATCGAATACAACTGCCGCTTCGGCGACCCGGAAACACAGGTTGTTCTTCCCCGTCTTAAAACAGACCTCGTTGAAATCATGGAGGCGGTCATTGACGAAAGACTTGATGAAATTGAAATTGAGTGGGCTGACAACGCGGCGGTATGCGTTGTTATGGCGTCGGGCGGCTATCCTGTATCCTACGAAAAAGGCTATGAGATTTCCGGTATTGAGGACGCAAACGCGATGGATAACGTAATCGTATTCCACGCAGGAACAAAGCTTGTTGACGGCAAATACACAAATGCGGGCGGCAGAGTTTTAGGCGTTACCGCGGTTGACGATAATCTTGACAAGGCAATCAAGCGCGCGTATGAGGGCGTTTCAAAGATTTCATGGAAGGACGAATTCCACAGAAGCGACATAGGAATAAAGAAATATTGATTCTCCCCTCTGAGGAGAGATGCCGCAGTTTTTCTGCGGCGGAGAGGTTAAGGTGTTACATATAAATGAGAACGGACTATATTTCATGGGACGAATATTTCATGGGCATCGCAATGCTCAGCGCTATGCGTTCAAAGGATGACAATTCACAGGTCGGCGCCTGCATAGTAAATAACGAGAATAAAATTCTTTCACTCGGCTACAACGGTATGCCTATCGGCTGCGCCGATACCGATATGCCGTGGAAAAGAAACGGCGCGCCGCTTGACACAAAATATATGTACGTTTGCCATGCCGAGCTGAACGCGATTCTCAACAGCCCCGCGCCGTCACTGAAGGGCGCTAAGGTTTACACAACGCTTTTTCCATGCAATGAATGTACAAAGGCTATTATCCAGAGCGGCATCAAAGAGGTTATCTATCTTTCGGATAAATACCATGATGCCGATTCAAGTATAGCCGCAAGAAAAATGTTTGATATGACCGGCGTTAAATATAGAAAGTATGAGCCGAGCGGGAACAGTATAACTATTGAATTGTAAAGAAAGGAAGCTTTGATAATGGAGTTTAAGGAAAAAATTTTAAGCACTAAGGACGATATTTTTGACGGCAGAATTTTTAAAGTAAAGGTTCATGATATTGAGCTTCCTGACGGCAAAAAGTCAAAGCGCGAAATTGTTGAGCATCACGGCGGCGTCGGAGTTATCGCGGTGACACCGGAGCGCGAGGTGTTCATGGTTACCCAGTACAGAATAGCCGCGGATGAGATGATGCTTGAAATTCCGGCAGGCAAGCTTGAAAAGGACGAGGACCCCTACGATGCCGGAATGCGTGAGCTTGAGGAGGAAACCGGCTACAGGACAGACAAGCTTACCTTCCTCGGCGAGTATTATGCGACACCGGGCTACTGTACGGAAAAGCTCTCAATCTATCTTGCTACAGACCTTGAATACAAAGGACAGCACCTTGACCCGGGCGAGTTTTTAAACGTAACAAAAATCCCCCTCGACAAGCTTTACGAAATGGTAATGAATAATGAGATCCGCGACTGTAAAACAGCGATTGCTATATTAAAGGCTAAGGATATATTAGGATAAGTAAAAAGCATATCACAGCAAAATGTACTGTGATATGCTTTTTTATATCTATTCAATTACCTTTTCAATGACCAAAGAATTACATAGAGGTGTCATAGCTTCCAATGAAGAAAGCAGCATATATCTTTTTTTATACTCTCTTGTACCGATGTCAACAGATGTTCCGTCCGAAATATCTTTAAAAAGGTTTACACCGACAAGCACACCGTTATCATCATACGCCGCTTCAATCATGACAGCGCTCTCTATGGTTTCCGTAAGCACTGCAATAATCTTTCCGTTCTCTTCCCTTAGACTTGTTGTCTCAGGCTGTGGTGTCGGCTCTGCCGTCGGGGACGGTATCTCCGTTGATTCCGATGGCGGTTCTACCGTTGGAGTTGGTGTTGCTGTTGGTTCAAGCGTTGGCTCCACTGTCGGGGGCGGGGACGCTGTTGGCTCAAGCGTTGGCTGCACTGTCGGAGTCGGCGTTGTCGTCGGCTCAAGCGTTGGGTCTACCGTTGGAGTGGACGTCGCTGTCGGCTTCGGTGCCGGCTCTGCCGTCGGAGTTGGCGTTTCCGTTGGTTCCTGGGTCGGTTTTACCGTTTGAATCGGCGTCGCTGTCGGCTCAAGCGTCGGCTCCACTGTCGGGGTAGGCGTTACTGTTGGTTCAAGCGTCGGCTCCACTGTCGGGGTAGGCGTCACTGTTGGTTCAAGCGTCGGCTCCACTGTCGGGGTAGGCGTCGCTGTTGGTTCAAGCGTCGGCTCCACTGTCGGGGTCGGTGTTTCCGTCGGCTCCTCAACAGCCGGAGGTTCTTCGCCCCGCAAGCCTTCGGTTGTAAGTGATACCGGCTCGTCTGTATATATATGTATATTATCAAGAGCAACTATGCCGGATCCGCTGTCACCTCGGTTTGATACCGCATAAATGCTTGTAATACTGTCCATGCTGTTAGCATATTCCTTACTGTCAACAAGCTTTTTTCCGGCGCGGTTGATAACTGTAACCGTTGTCACCGAATCCTTAACCACTGCCTGCACTCTCACCCATTCGCCGTCCGTTATATCAACAGCTTCGTTAGGATATGCCACAAGATCGTTTGCCGTATCATCATTTATAAGCCACTTGTCTGCCAGATACGGTCTAAGATCAAGCTTCAGTGCTCCATATGCAACACTCGAGCCACTGCCGCTTTGGTATTCAATATCTGTATTTGGATTTACCTCACCCACAATTCCGGCGCCGTCACGGCTGTCAAGCGTTTCTGTATCTCCCGTAAACGCAAGCTGTCCGCTGTGCATTATACGGCGCATACCGTTGCCGCGTGTGAGCATTGTGTCAAATTCAATTACATACTCACCGCTGTAAGTATACGGCAATGTGAATGTCGCAACACGGTTGCCGCTTCCACTGCCCTGTATTTTAAGATAGCTTCCGAAATCATCACTTTCAACAGTCGGAGTTACGTTTGTAGCCTTCCAGCCGTCGGTATTTGAACCGTCATACACATATTCACCCGGCTTAGGAGTAGGACTTGGAGTCGGGGTTGGTGACGGGGTCGGCTTAGGTGTTACACTTATGTCGTCATTTAACGCCTGTATATAAAAGCCCACATGAGGCGGCTGGTTATACGCCGTCTGCTCCGCCGCGACACCGCTGCGGTATACCGGATCCTGCATAAGGGTCTTCAGCTTATAGGCGGTCACGTCGGTTGTGGTATAAACTCTCAGCGCCGAGGAATCCGAGAGCGGATATATAACCTCTTCGCGCCAGTCGCCGAATAAATCGGCCTGCAAGGAGGGATTTGCCTTTGTTCCGTTTATGCTTACGCAGCCGTCAGCGCTGAAAACCGACGACATACTGCTGCCGTTCCACGCTGCAATTGTGGTTCCGTCCAGCAGCTCATCATATAAATCTCCGTCCCAAAAGATACGGAAGTTATTGCTGAAGCTATAGCTTGACGCACTAAACACTCCGTTACCCTCCGCGATATGCGTCTGAACCTGACTTCCGCCGTTTACCTGATAATAGCCGCCGGCTCCGGTGTCAGCCATCATGCCGCGTCCTGTGTCCTTTGACGCGCCCTTATGCAGCAGCTCCGCGCCGGTTGCCGCATCGTACACGGTCATGCCGTAATCCGCCGTCTGTCCATGTGCTTCAGTAGTTGATAAAGTAATCTCATAACCGCCGCTCTCATGTACCGAAAAATATTCCAGCCCCGGATGTGTCGGATCGTAATCGCCGATATGGAGTGCATCGCCGTGACCTCTGCCGCTGCACCACTTTACCGAAAAATCATTGTCAAGACAGAGCCCGCCGCAGATTATCTCATCACATCCGTCATTATCCACATCCGCAACCGTCAGATTGTGATTACCCTGTCCGATGTACTGTCTTTCATAATCATCGGTGTCAAAGCTTGCCGAAAGCTGCAATCTGCCGTCTTTAAGGGTATACGCCGCGGCGGTTGTCCTGTCGTAATAGCCGCGCCATGCGACAACGGACGGAGTAACCCCGTCAAGATATGCGATCGCGCCCAGAAAACGGTCAACGCGGTTAGTGGTATCAACTCCGCCGCCCGAGTAGCTGCCCCAGTAGCCCGAACCGCTTCCACGCGAATAAAGATACGGTATCGTATCCATCGCCGCTCCGCTGCTGTCAAATACTGTGTAATACTCAGGTCCGCTCGTAATAAAACCGCTTGATTCTACATACACCGCTGAATTGTCCGCGCCGCGTACCTCACTGTCAAGACTTGCATCCGTTACATAATTGCCGTTTGCGTCCTTTGAGCCGGGCGCCGTTTTGCAGGCAAGCTCCGCTTTGCCGTCACCGTCAAGGTCATATACCATAAACTGCGTATAATGCGCGCCGCCGCGGATATTTCTGCCCAGATCTATCCGCCACAGCTTTGTTCCGTCCGTTTTGTATGCGTCAAGATAGACATTCCCCGTAACACCACCGTTTGAATTGTCCTGCGGGTTCGCATCCCACTTCACAATAATCTCATATTCTCCATCACCGTCAAGATCACCGCAGGACGCATCCCCCGGGGCATAAGCATAGCTTATCCCGTCATATACAAAGTCTGACGGAATATCTATCGGAATATCAAAATAACTGTTCCTCTGCGGAGTCACCGCAGCGCACCTTTCGCCGCCCAAAGGCGCAACACTGTAGCTGTCTGAGATGCTTCCGCCGATATCTACGTAATTTGTGCTGTCCGACACTGTTGCGATTTTCGTATCTCCTCGGTATACATCAAAGCTTATCGCGCTTTGCGCGCTGCCGAAAACATTATCCTCGCTGTCAAACAAACGCCAGCTCAGAAAAACTCCGTTCTCCACCTTGACCGCCGTAAGTCCGCGGCTCAGGCTCTCCATTCTTCTTGTATGGTCATTAGCTGAATTATTATAACTGCCTATTTCTTCATAAACATAGTTATATGTAATTGTGCTGTTATCAACAGCAAGCGCTTTATCGCTCATATATCTCGGCAATACTGATACGAAAAGCGCCGCTGAAAGCATTGCGCAGGTAAATTTCTTCATGTCAAACACCTCAGTTTTCACATATTGTATATCATATTATACTATATAATTCGTGCAAATACAAGCAAAAAAGAGGGTTTTTATAATCGGAAAAGTTGTTTTGCGGATTTTATTGCTTTTTTATCCCTTCTGTGGTATAATAGCAGTATATTTTGAGTACGGAAAAATAGGAGGAAACATGAATGTGGGCATTTAAAAGCGTATTTTATCAGATATATCCTTTAGGCTTCTGCGGAGCGCCGTTTGAAAACGACGGTATACCGGTAAACAGAATTGAAAAGGTTAAGGAATGGATTCCGCATATAAAGAAAACGGGCTGCAACGCAATTTATTTCTCACCTGTGTTTGAGTCGGACACACACGGCTATAACACACGGGACTTTTTTAAAATTGATACAAGGCTCGGCACAAATGAAGACTTTAAATCGGTTGTGAGGGAGCTTCACGAAAACGGTATAAAGGTAGTTCTCGATGGCGTGTTTAATCATGTAGGACGCGGTTTCTGGGCTTTTAGGGACGTTCTGCAAAAGAGATGGGATTCGCCGTATAAGGATTGGTTCAATATAAATTTTAACGGCAACAGCAATTACAATGACGGTCTATGGTACGAGGGCTGGGAGGGCAATTACGACCTCGTTAAGCTCAATCTATATAACGGCGACGTTGTCCGGCACCTGCTTGACGCGGTTAAGTTCTGGGTCGATGAATTTGATATAGACGGTCTGAGGCTTGATGTCGCATACTGCCTTGCGCCGGAGTTTCTTAAAACTCTCCGCAGCTTTACGGAGCAGCTCAAGCCTGAATTTGTACTTATCGGAGAGCTTCTCCACGGTGATTATTCACAGCGTGTAAACAGCGAAATGCTCCATTCCTGCACAAACTATCAGTGCTATAAGGGCTTGTATTCTTCATTTAACTCAATGAACCTGTTTGAGATAATCCACTCGGTTCAGAGATTGTTCGGAAGTGAAAGCTGGTGTATGTGCCGGGGACAGCATCTTTTAAACTTTGTTGATAACCACGACGTCACAAGAGCGGCAAGCATAATCACAAATGAAAAGCATCTTCCGCTTTTATACGGCTTGATGTTCGGCATGCCGGGCTTCCCATGTATATACTACGGCAGTGAATTTGGCGTTAAGGGTGAAAAAAGCCACGGCGATCCGGTGCTGCGTCCGTGCCTTGAAAAGCCGGAGGAAACGGAGCTTACCGAGTTTATTTCAAGGCT
>JBJEIV010000358.1:0-1625 GCA_051877395.1 Candidatus Ornithomonoglobus sp. | reverse complement strand
AAAAATTACCGTTCAACACCGCAGATACTGTCTGTTGCAAACTCATTGATAGACAAAAATCAGAACCGCATAAAAAAGGATCTGATACCTGTGCTTTGTGACGGAAAGGAAGTGGTGTGCCATCACGGAGAGACCTCAGAGGAAGAGGCGGCGTGGATCGCGGAGCGTATAGAGGAGCTGCATAAGAGCGGAATACCGTACCGTGAAATGACAATACTCTACAGAGCGCATTATATCACAAGAACCATTGAACAAGTCTTTTTGCAGGAGAAAATCCCTTATACAATTTACAGCGGGATTCAGTTTTTTGATCGTAAGGAGATAAAGGACGCGCTGTCATATCTGAGAATGGCGGCGTACAAGGACGATCTGTCATTTTTAAGAATTGTAAACACTCCCAAGCGTTATATAGGAAAAACGAGAATTAAATTTTTACAGGGATATGCGGAGCAGAATCAGTGCTCGTTATATGAGGCGCTCACAAGAAACCTTGAAAACGACCTTTTTAAGAGTACAAGGGCGGCGAGGTTTGTAGGGCTTATAGAGGACTTTGCGGCGGAATGTCAGAGCCGGCCCGTATCGGAGCTGCTGTCGGCGATGCTTGACGCGAGCGGCTATGAGGAGATGCTCAGAACCGAGGGAAGTCAGGAAAGGCTTGATAACCTTGCGGAGCTGAAGCAGTCCGTTTATGAATATGAGACCTCATGCGGCGAGGAAAGCACGCTGGAGCATTATCTGAACCATGTCGCGCTCTTTACCAACAGTGACGCAATGGAGGTGTCGGATAAGGTAAGGCTTATGACGGTACACACTGCGAAGGGACTTGAATTTCCGTATGTTTTTCTGTGCGGCATGAACGAGGGCATATTCCCGTCGAAGAAAACGAATACAATGCCGGGAATGGAGGAGGAGCGCCGTCTTGCGTTTGTCGCAATGACAAGGGCGGAAAAGGCGCTATACATCTCCGAGGCGGAGGGACGGAATTTTGACGGCTCCATGCGTTATCCCTCAAGATTTATATTCGATATAAACCCGGAGCTTTTAAGCTTTACGCAAAAGCCGGAGGAGAGCCTCATATCCGACGCGCGGCAGTTTATAAGCGTAAGCACACGCTATCTTACCGTTGACAAGCCTGATTCCAAATTCAGCGAGGGCGACAGAATACGCCACAGGCTTTTCGGCGACGGAGAGATAACAGGAATAGATGAAGCAAAATCGGCGTATATAATTAAATTTGACAATATGGATACGCCTCGTTCAATATCATTCAGAATAAAAATGGAACATATTTACAAATAAGGAGGAATTATTATGAACAACTACAAAATCAACACAAAATGTGTGCAGGCAGGATACACACCGGGAAACGGCGAGCCGCGCCAGATACCTATAGTGCAGTCAACGACGTTTAGGTATGCCACGAGCGAGGATATGGGAAAGCTGTTTGATCTGGAGGCAGACGGTTATTTTTATTCAAGGCTCCAGAATCCGACAAACGACTATGTTGCAGCAAAGCTTGCAGAGCTTGAGGGCGGCACGGCGGCGATGCTCACATCATCGGGACAGGCGGCAAATTTCTTCGCGCTGTTTAATATATGCGAGGCGGGCAGCCATATTGTTTCGTC
>JBJEIV010000357.1:0-7858 GCA_051877395.1 Candidatus Ornithomonoglobus sp. | reverse complement strand
ACGCTCGCGGTTTCTGTAATTATGTTCGCGGGCGGACTGCTCACAAAGCTTGTACTGCGCCGGTAAAATTTCAGTATGCCTCCCATCGGCGCGGTACGGCTGTTTCCGTTTCCGCGGATACCGTATCTCAAAACAAACTATATTATACTACCCCATTACACAAATTTCAAGCTTTTTTCACAAAATTATGAGGCTCCGATTGTATTATTATTGCAATCGGAGCTTTTTTATGCTATAATTTATCAGGACTTTGTTCCCGAAATTTAAAGGTGATATTAATTATGATAGAAATAAATAATCTGCACCGTTCCTTTAACGGCGCAAATGTTCTTAACGGAATAAATCTGAATATAGAGAAGGGTTCATTTACGGCAATTCTCGGAAGAAACGGCTCCGGAAAATCCACCCTCGCAAAGCATCTTAACGCCATCCTGATACCTGAGAAAGGTGATGTTTTTGTGGATGGGATCAATACAAGGGATGAGAAAAAAATATTTGACGTGCGCGAGCGCGTCGGAATGGTATTTCAAAACCCTGAGTCACAGGCGGTCGCGTCAATCGTTGAGGATGACACGGCCTTTGCGCCGGAAAACTTAGGTCTGCCTGAGTATGAAATTCTTCGCCGTGTTGAATTTGCGCTTGATGCCGCGGGGATCTCACACCTCCGCGAAAGGGCAATAAGCACCTTATCCGGCGGTCAGAAGCAGCTTACCGCAATAGCCGGTATCCTTGCAATGCGGCCGGAATATATGGTATTTGATGAGGGCTCCTCAATGCTGGACCCTCTTGCAAGAAAGCGGATTTTGGACTGTGTTATGAAGCTGAAAAAAGAGCTTGGAATAAGTATTATCTGGATAACGCATTATATGGAGGAGGCTGCCGCCGCGGACCGCGTTATTATACTGGATAACGGACAGATTACAGCGGACGGCACACCGAAGGACATTTTCTCTGACCTTGAGCTTATTTCCCGTTCGGGACTTGATATGCCGCAAAGCGCCCTGCTATGCCTTATGCTGAAAGAGAGCGGTCTGCACATTCCCTATATCGCGGCAGATATAAGCGGCTGCGCAGAGCTGCTTTCCGAATTTATCAAAGAAAAAAAAATCAATACTGATACTGCACCGCAGCAGAGCGGCAAGGCTGAGCGTAAATACAGAATAGAACTTGATGATATATCCTATTCATATTCCTCCCCTGTCGGAAAAACAGATGCGCTCTCCCATATTACAGTGGGCATTCATACCGGAATTACAGCGGTAATCGGCCGTACAGGAAGCGGGAAATCCACACTTACGGAAATTATAGCCGGTATAACCGAACCGGACAGCGGCTCCGTTACGCTTTGCGGCATGCCTGTTAAAGAGTGCGGCAAAGAAATCGGCACTGTGTTCCAGTACCCGGAATATCAGCTTTTTGCGGAAACGGTATACGAGGATATAGCCTACGGTCCTAAAAATCTCGGTCTGTCCGGCAGCGAGCTTGCTATACGCGTGAAAGAGGCGGCAAAGCTTACAGGTCTTAAAGAAAAGCTGCTCAATATGGCGCCCTACGAGCTTTCGGGCGGTCAGAAGCGGCTTGCGGCGCTTGCGGGCATTCTCGCGATGAAACCGTCTGTTCTCATTCTTGACGAGCCGGCGGCAGGACTTGACCCCTCCGGCAGACGGCACATATTTTCAATTCTCAACAATCTGAAGAAAAACCGTAATGAAATGACAATTATTTTTGTCACGCACTCTATGGAGGACGCGGCGCAATACGCTGATGATATAATAGTTCTCAATAACGGCAGCGCCGCCGCTCATGGAACACCACATGAAATCTTTACAAACGAGCGGCTGCTCACAGACTGCGGGCTAGATATACCCGAAATGGCAAAGCTCTCCGCCGCGCTCAGAAGCGCAGGTACAGACATCGGCAGAGTTTTCACAGTTCAGGAGACGCATGATGCGGTTATGAGCCTTGTGAAGGGAGGCGCCCGGGATGCTTCGTGACATTACAATAGGACGTTATATAGATACCAAATCACCTATACATCACGCCGACGCGAGAACAAAAATATTAGCGGCAGTCGCCTATTCCGTCGCTGTCTTTACAATAGACAGCTATGCGGGAATGGGACTTGTATTTATATTTACTGCCGCCGCCGCACTGGCTTCAAAAATCCCCGTCGGCTATATGCTTAAAGGGCTTAAACCGCTGCGCCTCTTTCTGCTGTTCACATTTGTGACGGCGCTTTTCACAGGCAGCGGTGATCCGCTGTGGCAGTGGCATATATTTAAAATAACGGAAAACGGCATACACAATTCAATTATCGTTACGCTGAGATTTATCTTCTTTGTCACGGGAACATCGCTTCTTACTCTTACAACGCCTCCAGTGGCGCTTACAGACGGACTTGCGAGGCTTATGAAGCCGCTAAAGGCTCTTAAGATGCCGGTTGACGATATTGCGATGATTATCTCGGTAACCCTCCGCTTTATCCCCCTTTTTGCGGATGAAGCCGAGCGCATTATGAAAGCGCAGAAAGCGCGCGGCGCGGACTTTTCCGGCGGCGGACTGATTTCAAAGGCAAAGGCGGTTATCCCGGTTACGATACCGCTTTTCATAAGCGTATTCCGACACGCCGATGAGCTTGCTCTGGCAATGGACGCGCGATGCTACGGTAAGGGCGCGAGAACACCGCGAAAAAAGACACATTTCGGCAAAACAGATGCAATTATCGCATTTATAACAATAATATTTTGTATTTTTTCAGGAATTATCGGATTTTTGCATTGAATTTTACTGCTGGTTATGATACAATAATAAAATAGAATGGTGTAATATGAGGTTTTAAGAAGGCTATGAATATAAAGCTGTTTTTACAATTTGACGGCACGAACTATCACGGCTGGCAGATACAATCCAACGCGGTCACGGTTCAACAGACACTCCGCGAGGCATTGCGCGCAGTTACGCATGAGGATATTATCCCCTGTGGCTGCGGCAGAACCGATGCCGGAGTTCATGCATCGGGCTATGTGTGCAGCTTTAAAACGGCATCGTCGATTCCTCCCGACAGATTTCCCTACGCGCTTAACGCTCAGCTGCCTGAGGACATAATATGCACAGGCGCACAAGCTGTCCCTGAGGATTTCACCGCAAACCGATCCGCAAAAGGAAAAACCTATCGCTACACAATTGATAACGGAGAATTTCCCGATGTTTTTTCTGCCCGCTATTCATGGCACTACAGACACCCTCTCGATGCTGACGCTATGGTGAAGGCGGCGCGCGCGTTTATCGGAACCCATGATTTTATCGGTTTTGCCGCAAGCGGATTTTCCGTAAAAACCACGGTTCGCACGATCCATGCGCTTGATGTTAAAAAACACGGTAATATTATTACAATTGATGTTACCGGAAACGGATTTCTTTATAATATGGTTAGAATAATAACGGGCACTCTAGTCTATGCGGGAGGAGGAAGAATAAATCCTTCAGATATGCCCGAAATAATAGCTTCACACTGCCGGGACAGAGCCGGAATTACCGCTCCGGCAAAAGGCTTATGTCTCAAGGAGGTATTTTATTAATGGCTGAAGATCGCGATAAAATATTAAACGAGCTTATCAAATATTACGACGGAGATACTCAGTCCGCCGAAGAAGAGGATATGGGCAGCACCCGTATTATCGGCAAAAAAACGGAGCCGGCAAAGGAAACGCCGGTCACCACAGGTGATACTGTTACCGTTAATATTGGCAAGCAGACCGCAAAGGAGGATACGGACGGAGCTGAAATGAGTCGGACCCGCCGTATCCAACCGCAGGAGATACAAAAAATAGCACATAAGGAGCCGGCGCAAGAAAACACTGAACCCGTTGAGGAGGAGATTTTAGGAAACCTCGGTCTTGACGGCAAGCCTATTGTGGCAGCACAGCAGTCTGAGCCGCAGCCGGAGGAGCCGCAGAGTAAGCCAAAGCAGGAGCCGAAGAGGCGGGAATATATCCGCAAGCCGGAACCCGAACCTGAGCTGCAGAACGATGAGCAGGAATACGATTATAGTCTTTGGTATATGCTCAAGCCGCTTTGGATTACGCTTATTATATGCGCCGTGCTGTTTTGCGGCTTCAGATTCTATATGACCGATACCGGAATTATAGGCGCGTATAAACGTAACTTTGAATATAACATGACCGTACTTCTTGATCTGTTCGGAATCGACCTTGACAACATCGGAGCCGATACTCCTGTTATCGGAGAACAGATCGGTAATTTTGTAACCCTTGCCGATGATGAAGCTCTGATACAGAGCTTAGGTACAAATATAGACGACGGCTATGCAGGGATCGCAGGCGTTGATGAAAAACTACCGGAAAATGCTCTTGTTGCCGCTAATACTGTTCATGAGGACGCATCATCAGAATATCGTGAAATCAAAGGAGGCACAGTAATACTCCCTTTTGATGAAGCAGACAGTTCCGATTTTTCACTTTCTAAAGACGGGGTTGTCTGCGCAAAATCCAATTATATATGCTGCATAAATGAAAAAGGCAAAACAATCTGGGAGGCTGACATTCCTGTTACAAATCCCGTTGTCAGCTCGGCAGGGAAATACACTGCCGTTGCTTCAAAGGGCAGCACACAGCTTTGTGTATTTGAGGGCGGAAAGCTGAGCTATAATCTTGACACAGAGGACAATATTATTTCATGTGATATATCCGAACGCGGTGATGTTGTTCTCGTAACAAGCAAGGCCGCTTATAAGGGATCTGTGGTTGTATATAATAAAAACGGTGAGAAAATCTTTTCATGGTCATCGGGCACAAACTACATCACATCTGCCTCTATGCTGAAAACCCGTCTTGTTGCAGTATCACTTGTCAGCGCTGCAAGCAATGTAACCTCATATGTTATGCTGTTTGATGTGAAATCGCCTGAACCTATTTCGGGATATGAGTTTGAAAACACATTAATCTTTGATGTATGTAATAACGGAAAGCTTATTTTCCCGACAGGAGATAACTGTATAGCTTCCTTAACAGGCTATAACGTAAACTACGATATGCGTTTTGATGAGGTCCGGCTCACCCGCTCTGCCCTCGATTCTGACGGAAACAGGCTTATTACCTATACACAGAACAACACTCCTGTTATTAATCTCTATAACAAAAAAGGGGAGCTTGAATATGATGCGGTAATCAATTCAAAGCCGGATTGCATAGATGTTTACGGCTCAACAATTCTCTACAATAACAGCAGAGAAATAATATGCGGAAAGTATTCCGATGAAAAGCCTTATCATTATACCGCTTCAATGGCAATACAGAGGCTTATGCTTCTTAACAGCAAGGCATATGTAATTATTTACAACAACAGTCTTGAATTTGTGAAATTATAACTGTGGGAGAACAACAAAATGGAACTAAAGATAATACTTGATATAGCGCTATGCGCCATATTGGCTGCCGCCTTCCTTATAGGGCTTAAGCGCGGACTGCTTAAAACTGTCTGGGGACTTGCGGCGCTTGTGATAGCAATTGTGCTTACATGCCTATTAAGACCCTACGCTGCGGATTCATTCAAAAATTCCGCTTTTGCCAGAGGTCTGCACAGCTATGTATACAATGTGGTTTCGACCCGCGCAGAGGATATGCTTGCATCTGCTGCCGGTAACGTCACTGACGCTCAGGCAGCGCTTGACACAACATACACTCTGCCGGAAAAATATACCGAGGCCGCAGCGGAACAGATTGCGCAGTCAACCGAAAGCGCCGTTTCATCAATTACAGATACCGTGACGGACAGCGTGGTAGAAATCGCCTCCGGTATCTTTCTGTTTATCATTATCCGGCTTTTTCTTTGGATAATATATATGACACTGAAATTTGCGGCATCTCTGCCTGTTATCAAAGAAACAAACCGTGTTGCCGGAGGACTCTCGCAGCTGCTTATAGCGGCTGTATTCCTCTATGCTGTATTCGCGATAGCGGCAATTATCGGAACAGATATATTTAATGATACGATAATCTGTAATTTTATGTACAATCACAATTTCCTTCTTACGGTTATAGGACTTTAAAATGAGGCTGTGTCAAAACAGAACCGTTCCATTATCAGATTTTTTTCAACTTTGTTTAAGCTGAAATTCATGTGTTTGAAATTAGAGCAATAAATTATTGTTTGCTTGCCTCCCTGCAACGCGCCTATGGCGCTTTGGAGGGAGGCTTTAGGCAGGTAAACAATAATTTAGTTTTTCAACAGTCCCATTTTATTGAAGAATTTTCTATTATCCTCCGGCTCGCTCCAAAGGTCGGCGGTATAAACCTTAAAGCCGTATTCCTTTACCAAAAACACGCTTGTTAAGCCCTGTCCGCTGCCAAGGTCGCATACTACCGCCTTCTTCGGGAGCTTGCAGTCAATCAGTAATTCCTCCTCCAGCTTGACGGGATTAGGTCCCATGATCTTTGACATCAGCTCGGGTGTGTCATATTTTTCACTTAAAACATACTTCATTAAAATCTCTCCTGTCTGTTATATTTTTTAATATATTTCTGCTCCAATCGCTGTAAGAAGCTCTCAATATGCCCTTCAAGCAAAGCCGTAACCCTGTCTTTATCGCCTGTTCCGTCATATATGCTGTACAAAAGATACATCGGACCGTAAAACTCAAGCGCGAGCTGATACGCTTCGGACTCTGAGGATATCATCTCCGCCAATACGTCCGCCATATATTGCACGGGACCGCCTGAGATATACTGCTGATAAAGCCTGCCCATTTCCGGATTTTTGTACTGCTTCAGAGTCAGCAGCTTTCGGAAGTTTCTTGAAAACTCCTCCTCTGTCCAATACAGAAGCATAGCTTTTGTGTACGCTTTGATTGTTTCAAGCGGAATATTTTTATAGGCTGTCTCCGTCTCCTCTATTGTTCCCTCCGGCATTTCATAATTCCTCGCCTGCTCCGTATCCATTTCGTTGACACGCTCGATTATACTGTCAAATACGGCGCGCTTATTTTTATAGTGCTTGTATAATGAAGGCGCTTTAATTCCCACAGCATCTGCAATTTCCGCAACGCCTACAGCCTCATAGCCCTTTGCGGCAAAAAGCTTTAACGCTTCATTTAATATTCTTTCCTTTGTATCTGTTTTTTTCATAGAACACCTCTTGACAAGCTAAAAATTATTAGCTTGTCAAGAGGTATTATAAAGCTTTACAAAAAAAGAGCCGCATCAAATGATACAGCTCCGCAAAACAGTATTAATAATTTTCAGCTTTAATCTGGAAATAGCTCTTTGGCTTTAAGCATACCGGGCATATCTCCGGCGCTTTTTTTGCTATCACGATATGACCGCAGTTGCGGCATTCCCATATCGCCTGACCCGACTTTTCAAACACCTGATGAACCTCAACATTTTTAAGCAGCTTTCTGAACCTCTCCTCATGGTATTTTTCTATTTCCGCCACCATGCGGAACTTATGCGCAAGCTCCTTAAAGCCCTCCTCCTCGGCGGTCTTTGCAAAGCTTGAATACATATCCGTCCATTCCCAGTGCTCGCCCTCAGCAGCATTTGTCAGATTATCGTCGGTTTTCCCTATCCCGCCCAGCTCCTTAAACCACAGCTCCGCATGGGCGCGCTCATTCTCGGCGGTATATCTGAAAAGCTCCGCGATTTGCTCAAAGCCCTCGTTCCTTGCCGCGTTTTCAAAGAATGTATATTTGTTTCTCGCCTCACTCTCACCGGCAAAGGCGTCTCTTAAATTCTGCTCCGTTTTTGTGCCTGTGTACTTTGTTTTTGCGCAATATGACATTTTTCATATTCTCCTTGTATAATATATTTAGGTTGATAAGGGAGCCTATCTCCCAAAATTA
>JBJEIV010000356.1:0-7863 GCA_051877395.1 Candidatus Ornithomonoglobus sp. | reverse complement strand
GGCTCAATTTGCCCGATTTTCCACGCCGTACAATAGATGTATGTCATATAAAGAAGATGTAGACCAAAATATGCAAACTGGTATTGCCCATATTTATAGTTCACCGCAATAAGATTAGTAATGTTCTGAATGTAATTGATTACATCCTCTTCATCAGCAGGGTCAATAGGAAGATAATTTAATATTTCTTGCAGATATGGTACCTCTGTATAATCAACTACATCCGACATAATTACTCACCCCAAACTTTATTTATTCTCTCCATTACTTTAGCTTCAAAAACATTTACAAGCTTTTTAGAAGGGGCTATCAATGTTTTTTCTGCTTCTATTTGAGAAATAATACGATGCTGTTCTTCAAGAGATGGAATCGGCAATTGAATAAGTTTAATAGTGTTGGCGTTAAACTGTGGCTGTCCAGCACCAGTTACCAAATCTTTTGCTTGCTTCCAATAGCTATCGCTTTGCGCATAGTAAAAATAGTATTTTGGCAATACCATTTCATTAAATCTTAATCTTATCAAATAAGATGCAAAAATCGACTGTTCTTCACCATCGAAGATTGCTGTTTTTCCATAAGTAGCACCAATACGTGCAACCAAAATATCATCTTTATTTAACAGATACTTCTTGTTATCGTCGGTAATGTTTATATATTTTGCATTTTCGTCCGAGATAGTTCCGTCTGAGTTGATATCTGTAATTCTGATATAACGAGCATCTCCATCGTTTGTTGCGGTGTCAGTATAGCCATACTCAAAAGTGCAAATCTCACTCAAAGATTTTACCTTCCATTCCGAGTTGATGAGAAAAACCGGCTTGTAATTGTTAATTACCTCTCTCGCACCTTTTATTATGTTTCTATAACCGTTAATCTCCGAAACCATTTCATTCTGCTTTTCAATTGACGGCAACGGAAAAACAAACTCACTCAAATCCTCAAATGTCAAATTTGAAATATTAGTGGTGGTTTTAGCAACAGACTTGAAGTATTCCTTTGCTTTTTGAGATTGCAAAATATTAAATACATATGCTGGATTTACTTTGTTTCTATCAACACGAATAACACCCATAAATGCACCAAACGAAAGGTTTTCATAGTCTTGATCAACATAAGTAACTCTGCCAACTAAATCCAAACTGTTAGCCAATGAAATTAAAATATCGCCCCGCCTTACAAGCTTATCTTCTCTCTCAAACGATTTATCTACATATAATACATTTTCAAAATCTATACCAGACGATTGTGCAGACTTTGTTGTTATTACTCCGAGATCATCATTTGAAGGTGACATTTTTTGAGCAGATTTTGAAAATGAAATGCCACGTATAAACTGTGCAATATCAGCCAGTCTGACCATTGTATTATCATTAGAAGAAGAAATAACAGGATTTCTGTATCGACTACCAACAAGCACAAACGAATTATTTCGCACTTTATCAAGCGGGATTACTTCGAACCCTACTTTCATCATATCGGATTTTTGTTCTTCGTCTAACTTTCGATACTCCTCGTACTTGGCTAAATCACTTGAAGTTTCTAATTTTCTGCGGTGATTATCCAATGTATAGCCATCGCTCTTTACATCAAAATACCAGAAGTTCTTTTTCTTCTCTGATGTTTTGAGCTTTTTATTGACATTCGTTGCGTAAATTATATCTGTCTTAACACCTGTATACGGTAGGAATACACCCTGTGGCAATGAGATAATACTTTGGAGCTGGCAATGATCCAATAAGTACTCACGTGTTTTTGTAAGATCCTTGCGGAACAAGAAGCCTTCCGGTACTACCAAAGCCATTCTACCGTTTTCCACAGTACTGTTGACTGCCTTCATACAATGCTGCACACAGATACTATCACCATTTTTAGTGGGTACATCATAAAGATTTCCGTATTTTGTTCTTTGAGAATAAGGCATATTAGTTATTACAACATCATATAAGCCAGTATATTCGGTTGAATACTGTATGTTGCCTTCATTGTCTCGTTTCACCTTGCCTTCATCATCGCACATAATCTTATCCGCATAGGTTGGATTGGCAAGACTGTCCCTCTTAAAAATATTGCTGTGACCATCTCCGGCAAGAATCATATTCATTTTAGCTATTCTTGCCGTGTTTGTTATCTCATTACCATAGATAGTTTCCTCTCTTAATATACGCTGTAATTCCTTGTTTCCGGCAATCATATTTCTTTCTATATATCTAAAAGATTCAATCAAAAATCCTCCCGTACCACAAAACGGATCATATATTTTTTCACCAATCTGTGGATTAACTAAACGAACCATCGTTTTAACAATATGACGCGGTGTAAAATATTCACCAAGATCATTTTTAGTAGCAGTTGTTGCCTTTAAGAAATACTCAAACGCATCTCCTTTCACATCGCTGTCAACATCAGTAAGAGTAAGCGGATCAAGTTTATCCATAATATCTTTCAATATGTCGGGATCCCTAATCTGTAACGGTGTGAATATCTCCGTGTTGTAAAGAGCGTTTAACTTATCATAAACAGTTTTGTTAATATATTCAATCCTTGTAGAAAATGGAATTTGCTTAATACTGTCCCAACTACATGCAATATCAAACTTTGTTTGAATACCGCTTTCACGTTTTATTTGTTCATTTTCACTGATAAGTTTCAGAAACAATATGTTTGCAAATTCGCCAAAACGCTCAATACCAGCGCGCAGTCCTTCACCACGGAGCATATTATTCGCTTCATCAAAAATTCGGATAAGCTCCTTACGGTCATATTGAACTTTAGGGCTTACGGTATTTACTTCATAGGACGTCAAATAGCGCAAAGCGAGAGCTTCACGAATAAATTCATCTATTTCTTCACCATTAAGAATAGGGGGTCTGTTTGCCACAGTATGAAAGGCTTTGCAAAAAACGCCATCAGTGGCAAACACTAACGGTGCTTCTATAGCTCTTGCATAATTAATACCCTGTTCTAAGGCGGCATCAATACGGGAACCTTTTTTCTTGGCTTCAATTACAATAAGGGGTTTATCGCTTTCCTTGGAATAAAGAACATAGTCTGGACGCTTTCCCCCAAGCTTCTTTTTCTCTGATTCGGATCTTGTTTGTTCATAAAAAACATTTTGATCCTTACCAGTTAATTTCCAACCAAGATTTTCGAGGCTACGGTCGATGAGCAGACGTGTTTCAGCTTCTAAAGGCATTGTATTAGTATTCATTATTGATTCTCCTTAAAATAAACATTACGCTTTTCACAATACTTTTCAAAAGCATAAACCTGTTGGGGACGAGGGGTACTAGTTCCTTTTTCCCAACGATTAACTGTTGCATAACATACACCTAAATCTCTCGCAAGTGTTTCCTGACTCATGTTTAATTGCATTCTTAACTGAAACACCTTATCCTTAAATTCCATGCTAGATTCCCTCCATGGTAAATGTTATAATTTATTATAACAAATCATAACATTTTCGTCAAGATCCTATGAATATTTTCTCAAACTTCTACATATTGCACAAATTAAATTAATATAGATATACAACAAATATGCCTATTCCAACGTTTTGAATAGGCATAAAAGTCAATATTATTTAATTGAGTATAGTAATTTCTTAATCGCCCTGCAAGTATCGTCAAAGCTAATATCTCTTGCATAAGCGAACTGTCTCTGATAATTGCTCCACATTTTCTTAAGGTCTGTACTCTCTGAAATAACCGCCATTGTAGAATCGAAATCATTTATCTGATTCTCAGTACCTCTATGCTCAATTGTTCTCTTAAGAGCTTTGGCAAATAAATGTCTATCAAAGCTCTGTGTCGTGATAAGTATGTAGGCATCATAAAAATCTCTCGGTCTTGTGTTAAAAACGCTCCTTCTTAAAATAGTTTCAACCTTTTCTGCCAAAACAGTTTCTATGTTATATGCCCACACCTCAAAGGTCAGCTTATCATCAAGCATACCGGTAAAGTCGAATTTTACGGCATCCAGAGTTATTGCATCTCCTGTTGATACATCTATTGTCATCGGAGTAATAATAGTTTCATATACAGCATTCAGCGCCACTCTGTAACCGCCGTAAATATCATCCTCACGGATTGGCGATATACCTTTTAATGAGAATATTATATCATCTCCCAGATCTATTGCAAAAATATCATTTAAAGCTTGTCCTATAGCTTCAGGCGTTAAGGGCAGATTTTTTAGCGTTGTGTCTAAGTCCATTGTCGCTCGGTTATCAATTCCGACAAGCGCGGCAATAAGCATACCACCCTTTAATACAAATTTATCCTTATACTCCGAAGCCGATAGTCTGTTCAAAAATCTTTCAAACATATAATTCTGCAAAATCACCTGCGCCGGAATATTCTTTGACTTAGCAATATTTCTTATTTTCGCTTTCAGGCTCATCGCTTTTGCATTACTCATAACAGCACCTCCAAATATTTTCTCACTTGTTGTAAAACTCCCATTTTATCTGCATACAAGCTGAGCTTGGCAAGATTTTTATTAGGATTTGCCGCATACTGCTTTAAGGAAGAAATGAATGTTTCATCTGCCATTCTGCTCCGACTCCTGACTATATCGCAAAGCGTTCTGTCCATATCATATGACCACACTAAATTTCCCATTGTCGTGGGTAATTGTACCTTGCCAATCTCGTGCAGCTCATCCTTAATGTAATAAATTTTACATTCACTACTGATAGAACGCGATAATGTCTTGGAGGAGGGAATTGTAACAGTATGCTCAAAGGGTGTTCTTTCCGATATTCCGTTTAAAAACAGCGCGCTCTCATGGGAAAATATGATCAGTCTTGAACGTATTTGCAGGGAAAGCATTTCATCATTCAAATCATCATTCAAGACATACTGACCGCTCGCTATCCGAGTTATTTTGCCGCCTTTGCAAAGCTTGGACAGATTTGAGCGGCTTATTCCGTTTTCCACAGCAGTCTTTGTTTGAATAAGTCCGTTATTTGAAGCTGATATTTTTCTTAATATGTCAAGTGAATTCATCGTAATCCCTCACCTTCAATTTTATATAGAAATTATATCAAATATCTTGCCATTTGTCAACTTTCTTTCAATATTTAATATGATATATTTATCTATTTCTTGTTAAAATTCAACTACACACCTCCACTTCAAATATCCTTGAATACCATATGTGTATCAGACCTAAAGCAATCCACCATCATCTGAACACCGAGTATAAAGCCTATTTTAAAGCTTTCAACCCCTGTGCAAGCCACTATTTCATTACCGGCGTTAACCAGCTCATTAAACAGCTTTAAATTATTTCCTGATAATGCTTCCGTGAGCTTATCTTCATTTTTGCAGAAAAGCTCTAATGCCTTTGCATATTGCGTGTCTCGCTCAAACTGCTTTTCGTTGGGTTTGATATTTCCATAGTATAGCTCTTCAATAAAATTCATAGTCATCTCTCCTTATCCGTAAATCTTTTATGTGGCTTCTTCTGCTCCTTTGTTTCCTGTTCGAGCTGCATAGCCCGCTCATAACGCTCCTTGATTCTCTCCGCGTCTTCAGCTATGTTATTGCAAAGCCGAATTTCCTTACGCAGCTCCCGAAGCTTAGAGGTGATTTTGGCTATATCAGCCTTAGCCTCCGGCTTATCATATAATCCGTTTCTCTGGGCTGTCAGCTCATTAACCTTATTTTCTGCCGTTGCTTTAAAATCTTGTAATTGCTCCGCTGTTTCTATATCGTTGTCATACAAAAATCGGAACTGCTTCTGATATCGGTCAAGCTTGGTAAGCTCCTCGCGCATATAGAAGGACACTCTTCGGGGAGTTTCCCTTTTGCGTATTTTTCCGAACAGATACAGATAGTGAAAATACAGCGCCTTGAAGCCCTTAAGCCTTGCAGGCTCATACTTTTTCGCCCACGCATTATAATCATCTTTTTCTTTAGTAAGTTCCTTTATACCGTGCCTCGCCATTGCGATACGCCTTTGTATAGCTTCCTCGCTGTAATTCTCTCCAAGAGATTTTAAACGAATATATCGCTGTGAGTATGCCGGCTTTAAGGCTGGATATTTTGCATCTCGCTTGACCTCATATCCTCGCTGCTGCAAAATCCTCCAGAACTGCTTATATGTATAAGAGCACTTGATAATCTCATCAAGCTCATCACTTATCAGGCTTCTGATTATAGGCTTTCCTTCCTGCTCAGCCTTCCACTCGGCATAGCTTTTGCCCTTCTGCGGATTTTCAATTACTGACAGTCCATACTCCCGGCAAATTCTATCGGAGGCCTCCCGCATTATATTATAAGCCTTAATGCCGCCTCTGAATTTATATCCGTCCGTAAAGGACACGGAGTTAAGGCAGAAATGATTATGTATATGCGCTTTATCGAGATGCGTTGTAACCAGGACCTGAAATCTGTCACCCCACAGCCGTCTTGCGAGCTCAACACCGATCTCATGCGCCATATCGGGTGTAACCTCACCCGGCATAAAGCTTTGGTAGCCGTGATATGCCAATATCTTATCCATTTTGCCGTATTGCAGCTTTGTCATTATCATTTGGTCACGGGCAATGTCGGGGGATACGTTGATCCCCGTGACATATAGCCTTTCCTCCGTCTTGGACGGATTTTCTGTATAGTCGATTACATCCTGTAAGGCTTGCAGCTCTGAGCGTGTATATTTCGATCCATCGGTCTTTTCAGGATTTTGAACATAGTTTATAACATAGTCGAGCCTGCCGCTTATAGACCATATTCTTGTAGCAGCCATTTATTATCCATCCTTTCCGGTTTAATCACTGCACCTGTGATCTGCAAAATAACCTGATTTAATTTTTTGACATTTTCCTCATAGGCACCGACATTGATAAAGCCCTTCGCATTTGCAACCTTCGCAATCTGATTCATGCTGTTTCCGATTGCATTAAGCTCCCGTGTCATACTGTAAAAATCGGCTGTCGGTTTTTCCTTTGGTACATTACTCATTATCAGCATCCTGAGATATACCTCCTTGGGAACACCTGTGCTGTCAGCCGCTTTTGTTAACGTATTCAGCTCCTTATCGTCAAGCCGGAGAGTCATTCTGTTGTTTCTTTTTCTCATTAAAATTCTCCTTTACTTCTTCAGGGGATTGGGGCTGTGCCGCCAAATAGGAGAATTTGGACATCCAAATGCTATGCTTGTTAGAACAATACGTTCCTACCTCACGCATAAACCAGCTCGTGGTTTATAAGCTCTTCTGCAGAGGTCTTTGCATTGTTCATATGCCCAACCCACTCCATTTGATACGCCGCCTTGTAGGGAGCAGTTCTTATACTACCATACTTGATACCGTTTTCGATAAATCGCTCCGTCATTGTAAAATCCTCCGTTTCGTTAATAGCCTCGACAGGAATGTGGCACATTCCTGTTTATATAATTATGGTGAATTAATATCTGAAATCCTTGTGCATACCCACTGTATCAAGATATTTGATACGGTATTTTTCCGCTTCCTGCATTGTAGGTGCGGTTTTGTACTTAGTGTAATATTCCCGTCTTACCATAGCGTCAAGCTTGTTTTGAAGCCCTCGTTCTATATCCTCCGCGTAATCATACGTCTCCGACAAGTGATACAGCAGAAGCTTTCTGAACAGCTCATAGCTTATTTGAATATTTTTCATTTCCTATCTCTTCCTTTCAAGATGGCAAGATGCCCTATTTTATAGAAAGGGGCATCTTGCCATCTTACTTTAATCTAAGCTCCAATACCATTGATTGTTCAACCGTTTAGATTTCACATTCAATGCTTCTTTTGCATTCCTTAAGGTCTTTTGCGATATATCCTTTTCTTCGGCAAGCTGCATTATTTCCGTCTGCGCCATCTGACCATCTGCAAGAATAT
>JBJEIV010000355.1:0-7888 GCA_051877395.1 Candidatus Ornithomonoglobus sp. | reverse complement strand
AATCAACAAGCTTAATGATGAAAAGAAGGATAAGCAGTCTAAGCTTGATGAGATCAATGCGGGCATATCCGGCAAAAACGGTACCGCAATAACGCTCACTCCAGGTGTCTACACTGTGGGAACCAATCTTCAGGTAGGTAAATACTCTGTAACCGGCAGCGGTAAATTTCAGGTGGCATCGTCCGACGGAGTATCAAAGGCCAATGAGACCCTGGGCGACACCCCATATACGATCACCCTTGAGAAGGGCGACAAGGTGAGCATAGGGGCTTCCACAAAATTTACACCTGTCGATTAAGGAGGTCGCAATGAATCGTAAAAAATTTATATTAACAATAGTTGTGCCTGTTGCTGTCAGCATTATAATAGGTATTATAATAATTATTTTCAGCAACAGCTTCATCATCCCTTCCAAAGTGCGTGTAGCTGCCGACTCGGAAAAATCAAGGCTCGGCGCCGAAACGGCGGAGCTTCAGAAGCAAAAGGAAGAGCTTGAAAAACAAATTGAGGCTTACGATAATGAGATTTCAAAGTGTGAAAGCCTTTTAACGGAAATACAGAAAAGACAGGACACGCTTGAAGACTACGAATCAGAGCTCGAAGAAACAAAAGAAAAAATAGCCGGGCTTGACAAGCAGATCGAAGAAAAAAATAATATACTTAACGCACTTTCTGATGTAAAAGAAGAAACAGAGGGTGAGTCAAAAGAGCTTGATGAGGGCGAATATAAATGTCCTGCCGATATAGCAGCAGGAAGATATACAATTGAAGGCGATGCAAAAATATATCTGTACTCTCTCGCAAACACATTGTCAAAGAAAGAGGATCTTTCAACGCTTGATACTCATTCCTTTAAGCTTGAGATCACCTCAGGTGAATCATTGAAGGTAGAAGGCGGAAAGGTAACTCTTAAATCAATAGAAACAAAATAAATATTCGGAGGGATTAAAATGGACTTAAAACATATCAAACTGTTAAATGTTGCTTCAATAATCAACGCGTGTCTCGGCATATTCCTTATTATCTGCGGACTCCTTGAATTTACGGGAATATTATACACAAATGCCAACACAACAATCGAGTCTGTCGGCGTACAGCTTTCATATCTTGTATTTATAAGCGGTATTCTTGTATTTGCATCCGGTCTGGCTACCGTACTGTCGCGTAAGACAATGAATAATATCAACCTGCTTATATTGCTTGGTGTTGTTTCTCTTGCATGGCCTATATTTGTATCGATCTCACTGTTCTTTTCGCAGCTGATCATATGTATAAGACTTCTGCCGACAATGCTCACATCTCTTTTCTATGTAATTGCGATCCTTATTGTTAAAATCACAAACGAAGGTCTGCACAAGGTACATAAGTTCAATCCGATTTCTTATATTGAAGCGCTTGGAAAGAGAAAGACAGGCGTTGATGTTGCAAGAGTCCTTAACAGCGGCACGGGTAAGGCAAAAACAGGCAATGCGCTTAAATCACTAGGAAATCTTGCCAGCGCGGGCGGTAAACGTAAAAGCAGTATTGGACTAGGTAAAATTTTCTACAGCGGTACAAGACGCAGCATAAGAGGTTTCGGCAAAGGACTATATTCAGGCACCAGAAGAAGAGGAAAATTCCGTATCAGGAAAAGATAGCGTCAAAAATGAGGCTGTAGAAAAATACAGCCTCTTTTTGTTATATGCTTTTTAATGAAAAGAGTCGTTAACAATAAGCATCCTTATAATATGCGATACACTTAGTTATGATCTCCTTTGCGTCCTCCGCGCCGAGAACCTCGTTTACAACCGTATTCTTGCCCTCCAGAGACTTGTATACCTTAAAGAAATGTGAAATTTCCTCAAAGATATGCTGCGGAAGCTGCGAAATATCCGAATAGCAATTATATGTCGGGTCATTAAACGGAACGGCAATGATCTTCTCGTCCAGTTGGTCGTCATCTATCATTTTAAGAACGCCTATGGGATAGCATTCAACCAGAGTCATCGGGACAATCGCTTCCTGACAGAGCACAAGCACGTCAAGCGGGTCCTTATCATCGGCATATGTTCTCGGAATAAATCCGTAGTTCGCAGGATAATGGGTAGATGTAAAAAGCACACGGTCAAGCCTTAAAAGACCTGTATCCTTATCCATTTCATATTTATTCTTGCAGCCCGCGGGGATCTCAATAACCGCCATAAACTTATCAGGCGAAATTCTCTTGGGGCTTATATCATGCCATATATTTGACATCTTATCTTCCTCCTTTTATATAATCATAAAAATATTTTATCATAAAATTCAACGCTTTGCAATAGTTTTTCATTCACCGACACAAAGCATATCGGGAAGCGCCGTATCTCCGTACAGCTTTGTTTTCCAGTTGATTTCCGTTGTTTTTGCGTGTTCAAAAACAAGACCGGGATAAACTCCGTCACAGTCTATGACCTCGCCAAGCTCATTTAGCTCAAAGAGGACCGGCAGCACCTTATATACCCCGCTCGCAAGCGTTGTTACGTCCATCTCAAAAACCTTTTCATAGGTCTCCCCTTTTTTGCAGCTCATAAAGTTATAGCATACGCTGGTCGCCGTGACCATCTGGTCGCTGTTATGTATCATCATTCTGAACGACAGCTTCGGAACATCCTCGTCGCAGTGCATTCTGAGCCTGAACCGTATCTTTTCATCGTCCTTGAAATAGCAGGTCTCCTTGTCAAGCACTTCAAGCGAATCCATAAGCACCTTATCCGTAAGGAAGTTAAAGCGGTGCTTGTCCGAGAAATCATTAAACAGCTTCGCCGTTATCTCGTCGTTTCTGAGATAAATGTTTATTCCGTCCTCAACATCACCGTTAAAAATAACCTCACCCTTGCGAAGCACAATACACCTGCTGCACAGTTGGCGTATCGTCTGCATATTATGGCTTACGTATATGATGGTCTTGCCCTCATCGCGGGCAACTGATACCATCTTATCGATGCACTTTTTCTGAAAAGCCATGTCGCCTACGGCAAGCACCTCATCCATCAGCATTATATCCGAGTCAAGATGCGCCGCCACCGAAAAGGCAAGCTTTACAAACATACCCGATGAATATCGCTTGACAGGCGTGTCAATGAACTGGCGGCATTCAGAGAACTCTATAATATCCTCTATGCGTTCGTCAACCTCCTTGCGGTGCATTCCGAGGATCGCGCCGTTAAGATAGATATTTTCACGTCCGGTAAGCTCGGGATGAAAGCCCGTGCCGACCTCAAGCATTGACGATATTTTACCCTTAACGCGGATCTCTCCCTCTGTCGGAGCCGTTACTCTTGACAAAAGCTTTAAAAGCGTTGACTTTCCCGCGCCGTTGCCGCCTATAAGACCGATGGTTTCACCCTTCTTTACATCGAACGAAACACCGTTCAGAGCCATAAATTTCTCATTTTTAGCATATACCTTTGACCCGATTTTGCTGTTGGGGTCCTCCTTATGGCGTACTCTCGCCCACCATGACTGCAAGTCTCCTTTAAGGGTCCCGCCGCCGATGGTCCCGAGGCGGTACTGCTTTTTTACATTGACAATTTCGATCACGGTTTCCCGCTCGATGCTTTTCATATTCAGCTTAGTATTCATTCTCCGGCACCTCCGTCAGACGGTATCCATAAACGTTCTCTCTACACGGCTGAAAATCAGGACGCCAAAGAACAGGAAAACCAGTGTTACTATCCAGCTAATTCCCCAATATGTATAATTGAAGGCTCCGCAGCCGAGTATAGCATATCTGAAATTATTTATGATCGGAGCAACCGGATTAAGCCATACAAGCCTTTCAAGACCCGGCGCGATCGTATTCACCTGAGAAATAGGATATACCACGGGAGTTCCGTACATCCAGAGCTGCATGCCGAAGCCGACAAGGACCGTAAGATCACGGTATTTTGTGGTTACCGAGGAAATAATTATACCTATTCCCATACCCAGAAGAGCCATCTGCAATATCATTACCGGAAGGAGCAGCATATGCATATTGGGATATACATATTGACCTCTTAGAGCGAATACGCCGATCGAAGCCGCAAGCATAAGCATCTGAATAAAAAATCCCAGAAGCGCGTATATTACCGTTGTTATAGGCGTAACAAGCCGCGGAAAATATACCTTTCCGAAAAGATGCGCGTTACCTGTAAAGGTTGAGGCCGTTGAATTAAGGCATGATGAAAAATATCCCCATGCGGCATTGCTGCATAGATAGAACAGAAACTGCGGCACGCCGTCGGTTGAAATATTGGCGATTTTTCCGAATACGATCGTATACATACTTGACGATAAAAACGGATTTATCAAAAACCAGAGCGGACCGAGAATGGTCTGCTTATATGCGCTGTTAAAATTTCGTTTTAAAAACATTCTGATGAGATCCTTATAATGCCAGACCTCTCTGAGATTTATATCAAACCAGCCGGTTTTAGGCCTGATTATGAAGCTCCATTCGCCTGTATTTTTTTTCATAGGTTACCTCCTGAAAACAATAGAGAGGTCTTTACCACCTCTTCTAATATTATAACATTAAGGCAGTTTATTGTCAAGTGAACAGCCTCGCATAATTCTTTTTCAAATGTATATGCTTTAAACTGCAAGCATGTTTTTCGTATATTAAAAAAATTGCCAGAATTATTTTAACGTATGCGGCGGAAACTATTAATACAATTAATATAAGGGAGTGATGTTATGATGAGTTCATCATCGGGATTTTTTAAAGGAGTTACAACAGGGCTTGTGATAGGCGCGGCAATAACAATGCTTGCCGACCCCGTAACCGACCGCCAGCGCAGCCGTCTTGCCCGCCGCACCGAGGGTGTTTTCAAAAACATGGGCGATATGATCGACACAGCGATCGGTATTTTCCACTGATATTGTTTTTTTCAGCATGGGGCTGTATCAAAACTAAATTATTGTTTAGCGGCTCTGCTGTCTTGGCTCCCTCTTTGAGGTACTCCAAGCGGCGGCAAAGCCGCCGTTGGTCCGTTCGTGATTTTCACGAACGGAAGCGGGAGCTGTCACGGCGGAGCCGTGACTGAGGGAGTACGGTTTGCATGATACTAACGGATAACCGTTATTTTGCGTCCCGCATTCTCCCCCTTGCCGCTTCGCGGCGTTCCCCCTCCCGTAGGGGGACAAGCTTACGCCGCTAAACAATAATTTATTGCTATAATTTCAAACACATGAATTTCAGCTTAAACAAAGTTAAAAAATCTGACAATAGAGCCGGTTCGGTTTTGAACCCAGCCTCTTTCACAATGCTTGTAATCAATAAGCCGATGCAGGCTTAATTGAGGTTATGTATTTTTCTTCTTTTATGCGGATGGCGGCTTTTCTTTGTTGAAAAGTCCATTCCCGGATGCACCTCGCCCCGCTTTATATCGAAGCATTCCTCAATATCCTCAAAGCTTTTAAGGCTGTAGTCCTCCGCGATCCTCAAAAGCGCCCTTGCGCAGGCGTAGGCATCGTCATATGCCTGGTGATGATTGAAGGTGATGCCAAGAGCGTCGCACAGCTTATTCAGCCTGTGGCTTTCAAGCTCGGGATATGCCTTCTGCGAGAGCTTGACCGTACACATATATGAAAATTCCGGTACATCTATTCCGAAATTCTGCAGCGTCTGGCACAAGACGCGCACATCAAAGCTTGCATTATGCGCGACAACCATTCTGTTCTCAATATCGGGTCTTATCCGTTCCCAATACGCGTCAAAGGTCGGCATATCCTTAACCATTTCTGGTCTTATCCCGTGTATTTTTATATTATACTCATTAAACTCAAACGGCTCCGGTCTGACAAGAATTTCTTCCCTCCGCACGATCCTGCTGTTTTTGACCACGCACCAGCCAAGACTGCACACGCTTGTAAAGCTTGAGGTGGCAGTCTCAAAATCTCTCGCCGTAAAATCCACTTATGTTCACGTCCCCTTTGTCATTTCCTGTTAAAATATTCGATCTCCGATGATGTGAGGTATCTGAAGCGTCCCTCGGGGAGATTGCCAAGCTCCACAATGCCCACGCTGTCACGGCGGAGCTTTTTGACCTCATGTCCTACCGCCTCAAACATTTTGCGCACCTGACGGTTTCTTCCCTCGTGTATTGTCAGCTCAACGAGGGTCATTCCCATATCTATCTCCAGTATCTCACATTCCGCCGGAGAGGTCTTTTTTCCGTCAATAACAACGCCGCGCCGGATCCTGTTAAGCTCGGGAATAGTAAGAACGCCCTTTAAAACAGCGTAGTATTTTTTAGACGATTCAAAGCGCGGATGCGTGACCTTATTCGCCCAGTCGCCGTCATTTGTCATAAGCAGCAGCCCCTCGGTTTCGTAATCGAGGCGGCCCACAGGGAATATTCTCGCGTGTATTTCCTTCTGCACAAGGTCCATGACCGTTGGACGGTCAAACTGGTCCTTTACGGTGGTCACATATCCCTCCGGCTTGTTGAGAGCAATATATATTTTTTTCTCTACCGCCTTTACAAGCATGCCGTCAACCTCGACCCGGTCATTGCCTATCTCGACCTTGACACCCTGCTCCGTCACAGGCTTGCCGTTTACGCTTACCCGTCCCTCGTCTATCAGCTTTTCCGCCGCGCGCCTTGACGCCGTGCCGCTCATCGCTATATATTTCTGAAGTCTTACTATTTCGCCCATTATTGTTTTCTCCTGTTTATAAAATATTTTTTATCAGCGTCAGCATAGTGAACAGAAAGCACGGCCTCACCGCCGTCCCCATTCCCGCCGCAAAATCCTCCTTTGCGACAACATCCACACATCCGGCGCTTCTGCCGTTGCATAATATCTCTATATAGCCCGCCTTTTCGCCCTTGTTGAGCGCAACGCCGTCCATATCGGGAATATGCGGAACAATGTCAATATTGTGATACCCTTCCCCGTTGACGGGAACGTTAAAATCCTCCGCCGCGATCAGGTCGCACGACCTTCTTCCGCTTACGGCATGACCGAGGCAGTCACCGGCAGAAACGGCGTTTATAAGGCGGCTGTCGCTGAACGCAAGCTCGATAAGCTCCTTGTGCTCCTTCCAGTCGTCGGCGTCGTTAAGAGTGACAGCGATATATTCCGCCCCGTTACGCTCTGCGGCGCTTACAAGGCATCTACCGTCGGTCTTTGTATAGCCGGTTTTCACACCCGTGCAGCCGTCAAGCGTGCCTAAAAGCTTATTATGGTTTATGTATTCCATTGTCCCCTGTGTCCCGTCCGCGCGTACAAATTCGGCGGTATAGAGCTTTGTCGAAACGATTTTGCGGAAGCTCTCATCTCTCATCGCATACCGCGTTATCAGCGCAAGGTCATAGGCTGTGGTATAATGCCCCTCCTGATCAAGACCGTTCGGGTTCATAAAGCGCGTATTCTCCGCGCCGATCTCCATTGCAAGCTCATTCATTTCAGCCGCGAAGCTGTCGCAGTCTCCGCTGACATATTCCGCTATCGCCACCGCGGCGTCATTGCCGGAATTAAGCATAAGCCCGTATTCCAGAGCCTCCATTGATATCTTCATGCCTGTCTCGATATAAGCGGAGGAGCCTTCCGCTGCCGCCGCAGCCTCCGAAACCGTGACGATCTCATCCTGCGATGTTTCCTTCAGCGCCGCAAGCAGCGTCATAATCTTGGTCGTGCTCGCCATAGGCAGCCTTTCGCCGCTGTTCTTCTCAAACAAAACCTCACCGGTAACAGCATTCATCAGACACGCGCTCCCCGCCGCGTCGGCATATGCCGCGGCAAAAGTCCTCGGAGCAAGGAGCAGCGCCGACACTATGAGTAAAACAATCCGTCTCATCAGCACCATCCGCTTTATGATTTTTTCGCTATATGCTTTTGACTAAGTTTTCTATAGTCAATGCAATGAAGAAAACTTAGTCAA
>JBJEIV010000354.1:0-7955 GCA_051877395.1 Candidatus Ornithomonoglobus sp. | reverse complement strand
CATCCTCGGTATACTTAATTCCGGCAAATCCGCGGAAGGCGGCGAGGCATCATCTGCCCCAAATGATACTGCTGCGCAAAACACTTCTGCGCAAAATACATCTGCTCAGGACTCGTCCGGGCTGCCTGTAAGTCCCGAGATGCTTTTACAGGCGCAGCAGCTTATGAGCCGGATTTCCTCAACAGGCGATGACAACCGCGCCAATCTTCTGAAATCTCTGAAGCCTTTTATGCGGGAAAGCCGCAGAGACACAATCGATGAAGCAATAAAATTTATGAACCTTGCGCAGATCACAAAGCTATTCGGAGGTGAGTGATGTATAAATCCTATAGCTATAACAATATGCCGCAGCCAATAAATACATTCGGGAACGCCGCACCTGAGCCGCAAAAAAAGCCGATTCTGCCGGAGCCGTCCGTATCGCCGCCGAAGCCTAAGTCCGCGTCTCAGCCGGAGTCGATACCGATATTGACTGACGATGATGATCCGAAAAAAAACGAAGCCATTATAGGCAGGCTTAAAACCGATGATATGATAATTCTTATTGTTATTGTGTTACTTTTGTTAAACGATTGTGACGACAAGCTCCTGCTTATTTCGCTTGCTTTCATATTTTTTTCTGATTATTTCAAATGAATGCAAAAATATTACAATGATATAAAATATTTTACAAAGTTAACAATTTAATGACTTTGCACAAAAAATGTTGATTTATCGGAATTTTTGTTGTATAATTATTTCAACAAGGTAAAGTCCTATTTAGATATAGGATAAAAGGGTGTGCGCTCGTTCGGGTAAAACGAGCGCTTTTTTTTCTCATATTTTCAGTCTGTCTGATATTATGTCAATCGCTGTTTCCGCAGCGGTTTCCGGATCAAGAAAAATAATGCGTTTATCACGCCGGAACCATGTAAGCTGCCGCTTTGCATACCGGCGCGAGCCCTGCTTAACGTTCTCAACCGCTTCTTCAAGGGTACATTCACCGTTAAAGTAATCCATTATTTCCTTATAGCCTATACCCTTCATGGAATTCATATCCTTTGTATAGCCCATATCCATGATACGCTTAACTTCATCAAGGAGTCCCTCATCAAGCATCATGTCAACGCGTCTGTTTATCCTGTCATATAAAACCGCGCGGTCATGATCAATACAGAACATTACAGGCTCATAGCGGCTCTCGGTCTGCCTTGTCATTTCCTGATGCTCCGAGATCGGCACACCCGTTGTTCTGTAAAACTCAATCGCGCGTATTATGCGCCGCAGATTATTGGGATGAAGCCTTTCGGCGCTCACAGGGTCAAATACGGCAAGTATTTCAAGCAGCTTTTCGCTGCCCTCCCTTTCAGCCAATGCCTTGAGCTCTTCCCGCATTTCATAATTGGTATCCTGCTTCCCAAAGGTTATATCATTAACAACGCTGTTTATATAAAGACCGGTTCCGCCGCACATAACCGCCAGCTTTCCACGCGCGGTAATGTCAGCAATCACCTTATGCGCCAGCTCCGTATAGTCCGCAACGGAAAATTCAGCATTAGGCTCAACAAAATCAACAAGATGATGAGTACACTCCGCTCGCTCCTCCGCTGTAGGCTTAGCTGTGCCGATATTCATATATTTATATATCTGCATACTGTCCGCGGAAATAATTTCACCGTCAAATCGCTTTGCTATATCAATCGCAAGCCGTGTTTTTCCCGATGCCGTCGGTCCCGCAACAACAACCAAAGGTATTTTTTTCATTATACAATTCTCTTAAAATTCTTCTCGATTTCCTTTTTGCTCATTGAAATTACAATAGGTCTGCCATGCGGACAGGTATTGATGTTTTTCAGCTTAAATACCCTCTCAACAAGGCTCTGCATTTCAAGCTCACTGATTTCCATATTCGCCTTTATTGCAGCCTTACAGGATATTGTGTACAGCAGTCTTTCCTTATCATATGTCAGGAGCTTCTGATTCATATTCTCTGCCTGCGTCAACAGCTCAATAAACAGCGGTTCAACCTCGCTCCACGAGACATCTCCCGGAACAGCGCTTATTGTAACAGCGCTTTCTCCGTCATTTGTAATCTCAAAGCCCAGATCATAGAAATCCTTTTCGTGCTCTGTGTATACCGCAAATTCCTCGCCGGAAAGCCTTATTTGTACAGGCTCGAGTATCATCTGCGAAGCGATGCCCGTATTTTCCATTTCCTGCTTTAACGCTTCAAAATTCAGTCTTTCATGGGCTGCGTGCTGGTCTATCATAAGCAGTCTGTCATCCTTTTCAACAAGGATATAGGTTTCAAAAAGCTGTCCGACAACACGGAAATATCCGTCATTAAAGATATTTTCCTCATGCTTTTGAGCAAATTCCTCATTCGCCTTGTCACGGTATTCCCTCCAATCGGGAAGAGTGTCATCTTCCGACGGCTGTGTACCGCTCTCTGAATCCTTTACCTTCGCAAAACGGCTTTTCTTTTTTCCAAGCTCCAGAGCATAGTCAAGCATTGCAAAGGTGTCTACCGGACGCTTTGCCTGCTCCGGCTGTATTCCCGGTACTTCCTCCGGCGCCGCCTGCTTTGGTTTTGCGGCAGTCCTCTTGTCTGTCTCTTTTGCCGTATTCTCCGCGGCTTTTGCCCGGTTCATAAGCTTTTCAAATGCGGCTGCCTCATCATCCTTTACAGGGATTGCCGGCTTTGGTGTCGACATATCGCGCGCCGTCTCTTTTTGCGGCTCATTTTTTTTGATCTCGTCCCATGACGGGCGCGGGTTTTCTCTGCGCTCCGCCTTAAATTTAAAGTTGTTTGACGGCTTCATGCTCTCTCTGAGCTTTTCGCTGTAAAGCTCTTCAAAGGTTTTCTGCTCTCCTGCCTCTGCTTTCAGATTCGCAGCCTTTTCATCTTCCTTCTTTTTCTCCGCTCTCTCTATCTCCGGCACGTTCGGCAGCTCGTACAGCGCTGACTTTGCCGCATGGTATACCGCCTGATAAATTTCCGATTCGTTTGAAAATTTACATTCAAGCTTTGTCGGGTGCACGTTTATGTCAACGTCTCCCGCCGCAACCTCAATGTTTAGAATTGCCGTAGGGAACTTTGAAATCATGATCTGATTTTTATACGCTTCCTCCAGAGCGCGTATCAAAATCGCGCTTTTTATATATCTCTTGTTTACAAAAAACGTTTCGTTGTTTCTGTTCGCTCTTGACAATGTGCCCTTTCCTACCATGCCGACAACATGGATATCGTTATACTGATAATCCACCTCAAGCATATTTTTCGCAAAATCTCTGCCGTATACCGAATATATCGCATTTATAAGCTTATTGTCCCCCGAGGAAAAAATGGTCTCCTTGCCCTCGCGGATAAGCTTAAAGGATATTTCGGGATGCGCAAATACATACCTTGCCATAAGGTCTGAAATATATCCGCCCTCGGTAGCGGACTTTTTAAGGAATTTCAGTCTTGCGGGAGTGTTATAGAAAAGGTCTGAAACCTCAATTACGGTTCCATTCGGCGCGCCCGCATCGGCAGAGGAAAGAATTTCACCGCCCTCACAGGTAACGCATACACCCACCTCATCCTGACGGCGCTTTGTATAAAGCCTCACCTTTGAGACAGCGCCGATACTTGACAGAGCCTCTCCGCGGAAGCCGAGAGTATATATAGCCTCAAGGTCGCTTCCGGTCTGAATTTTACTGGTCGCATGGCGAAGAAAACAGATTTTTGCGTCCTCCTCGCTCATACCCGAGCCGTTGTCCGTAACTCTTATATATGAAATACCGCCGTTTCTTATTTCTACGGTAATCAGAGACGCGCCCGCGTCAATACTGTTTTCAACAAGCTCCTTAACGATACTCAGGGGCTTTTCGACCACCTCTCCGGCGGCAATCTTATTTGATACCTCCGTATCAAGAACATGAATAAGACCCATTCGTTATAACTCCTTTGCTTTCAGTGACAGCTGATACAGCTTGTTCATCGCGTCTATCGCCGTCATAGTGGTGACATCCATCATCTTCAGCTCATCGATCAGCTCACGTCCCGCCATATCCTCAAAGCCAAGCTGAGAGCTTGCCGGCTCCGGCTGCTTTTTAGCGCTCTTATAGAGCTTATCCGGGTTATCCTCCATGATACCCTGTAAAATCGTCTTTGCGCGCTTTATAACCTCGTTTGGAAGTCCTGCAAGCGCAGCGACCTCTATACCATAGCTCTCGTCGGCGCCGCCGCGCACAATACGGCGCAGGAAGGATATTTCGTCGCCGCGCTTGTTCACCGCAATACGGTAATTCTTCACGCCCTCCAGCTTATCCTCAAGCTCTGTCATCTCGTGGTAATGCGTTGCAAACATCGTTTTTGCGCCGATCCTGCGCTTGTTATGGATATATTCCGCAACCGCCCATGCGATTGAAAGTCCGTCATATGTGCTTGTACCTCTGCCAATCTCGTCCAGAATTATAAGTGATTTGCTTGTCGCATTTTTCAGAATATTGCTTACCTCGTTCATTTCGAGCATGAATGTGCTCTGACCGGAGGCGATATCGTCACTCGCGCCGACTCTCGTAAATATTCTGTCCACGACTCCCAGTCTTGCCGACGATGCGGGAACAAAGCTGCCTATCTGCGCCATAAGCGAGATCACCGCGGTCTGACGCATATAGGTTGACTTACCCGCCATATTCGGTCCGGTTATGATCAGCAGCCTGTCCTCATCGTTGTTGAGAAAGCTGTCATTTGGAACAAAGATAATATCCTTTGACAATGCCTCAACGACCGGATGTCTGCCGTCCTTAATATCAATTATGCCGCTGTCGTTTACCTCCGGCATACAATAGTTGTTCTTATACGCAACGGTGGCAAGTGAGCAAAGTACATCCGTAACCGCAATAACTCTTGCGGCGCGCTTTATTCTCTCAAGCTCTCCCACCAGTTTTTCTCGAAGCTCGTTAAAGAGCTTAAGCTCCAGCGCGATAAGCCGCTCTGATGAACCGAGAATCGTGTTTTCAATCTCCTTAAGCTCCGGCGTTATATAACGCTCGGCACTCGTGAGAGTCTGTTTTCTTATGTAATTTTCGGGCACCTTGTCCTTATATGAATTTGTTATTTCAATATAATATCCGAACACACGGTTAAAGCCGGTTTTCAGCTTCGGGATTCCCGTGCGTTCACGTTCCTTCTCCTCAACCTGCTTAAGCCATTCATCACCGTGGTTCTTCGCGTCGCGGAGCCTGTCAGCTTCCTCGTTATAGCCCTCCTTTATCATGCCGCCGTCACGGGTAATTGAGGACGCATTTTCCTCGTCAATCGCCCTGTCGATAAGAGAGCTTATATCGTCAAGAATATCAAATTTCTTTGCCATTCCCGCAAACATAGGAGACTTCATATCCGACAGAATATATTCTAGCGACGGAAGCTGCAAAAGGGTCTGCTTCAGCGATACCATATCCTTTGGGGTTACGGTGCCCAACGCGATTCTGCTTATAATTCTTGAAATATCATAGGTTTTTGACAGAATTTCTATTAAATCATCACGCAGCATCGCATTGTCGACCAGCTCCTTGACGGAGGCAAGCCTCTTATTTATATCAATCGGGTTTATCAGCGGTCTTTCAAGCCACTGTCGCAGCTTTCTGCGTCCCATTGAGGTTTTTGTCTTGTCAAGCACCCAAAAAAGCGAGCCGCGCTTTGACTTATCGCGCATAGTTTCCGTAACCTCAAGGTTTCTGCGCGTAGCAAAGTCAAGCTCCATATAGCTTTCACTTTCGTATACGGAAATCTTATTTATATAATCCATTCCGTTCTTCTGGGTATACTCCAGATAATTTATCGCGCCGCTCACTGCAAGCACCGCGGCAGGCTTTGTGTCAAGCTTCAGTCCACCCAGCTTTTTCCCGAAATGATCTTCAACATTCATCGCCGGATTATCCGCAAATATTTCCTCACGGCGCTCCGGCTTGATTTTCAATCCCGATATTATTCGCTTTTCAAGCTCGCGGTCAAAGAAATCGTTAATTATGATCTCCTTAGGCGCATAGCCTGCAAGCTCATCAAGCACGTATCGGTCGCTCGAAAGCTCAGTTGCAAACATTTCTCCGGTTGACGCGTCCGCGGCGGTAAAGCCTACATGCTCCCCAGACTTATACATAACAACCAGATAATTGTTCGCGCCCTCCTCGAGTATCGCCTCATCCGTAGCGGTACCGGGAGTTACAACACGGATGACATCACGGGCAACCATGCCCTTTGCGGTTTTAGGGTCCTCCATCTGCTCGCATATAGCGACCTTGAACCCTGCCGAGATCAGCTTTGAGATGTAAATATCGGCGCTGTGGAACGGAACGCCGCACATCGGCGCGCGTTCCTCCATGCCGCAGTCACGACCGGTAAGCGTCAGCTCAAGCTCACGCGAAACCGTTATTGCATCATCAAAAAACATCTCGTAAAAATCACCGAGACGGTAAAACACTATACAGTCAGGATATTCCTCTTTTACTTTAATATAATGCGCCATCATCGGCGACAGCTTTCCCGCCATGTTATCTTTCCTTTCCCGTTAATTATTCACTATTCGCTAATGTGTTCTGCCGGACAATTGTTCAGCCCTGCACCCATCAGCCGCATCCGCCGCAGGTACTGCAGCTGCCGCTGCAGCCGCCGCCGGTTGAGCCGGTAATATAGAAATTGATTATATTATTCACCTGATTTACAAGCTCGTCAAACCTCTTCTTCTTTTCAACATAGTCCTTGATAAGGGGAGCCTGCGCAAGCAGCTCCTCATATGCCTTGTTGTTTGCGGCAACGGCATCCTCTCTTGATATTTTGCCGTTCTGCATATCACGCGCAAGGTTGAGACGGTTAAGGTTGAATTTGCTCATGTGCTCCTGAGTTTCCTCATCAGCCTTCTGAATTGCCTCCGCCTCCTTGTATGCCTTCATTTCCTCCGATTCCTGAAGTAATTCTCCAAGCTCTCTTGCTTTTTCTATAACTGTCATACCAATTCTCCTTCCAGGCTCCACTGCTTCGGATTTGTAATTTTAACCCGGACATATTTGCCAAGTAAATCCGGCGAGCCCTTGAAATTAACTATTTTTCCTCCGTCGGTTCTGCCCGACATAAGTGATTTATTTGTTTTGCTCGGTCCGTCAACAAGAATTGTTTCAATTTTATCCTTGTATTCAAGATTCTTTTCAAGACAGATTTGGTTCTGAACCTCTAAAAGCTCATTGAAATTCCTGTGAATTTCCTCATCCGTCAGAACAAAATCAAGCTTTGCCGCGGGAGTTCCCTCACGGCGGGAATATATAAACGAAAAAATACTGTCGTAGCGGACATACTTTATTATATCCAGAGTTTCCTTGAAATCCTCTGTTGTTTCCGTTGGGAATCCGACAATAATATCGGTGGTAAGAGTGATTCCCGGAATTTCTCTCTTTATCTTGTCTATTTTTTCAATATACTGCTCCTTCGTGTAATGGCGGTTCATTTCCTTTAAAATTCTGTTTGAGCCAGCCTGTACCGGGAGGTGCAACTGCTTGCATATCTTGTCACAGTCACGGATTGTGTATATAAGCTTGTCGCTTAAATCCTTCGGGTGCGAGGTCATAAAGCGTATGCGCCGAACTCCCTCAATATCGTTTACCATTCTGAGCAGATCGGCGAAATCAATATCAAGACCGAGATCCTTTCCGTATGAATTTACATTCTGACCGAGAAGGGAAATTTCTGTTGTGCCGCCCTTCACAAGGCACTTTACCTCCGCGAGAATATCCTCCGGCGTGCGGCTTCTCTCTCTGCCTCTTACATAAGGAACGATACAGTAGGTGCAGAAGTTGTTGCAGCCGTACATAATCGAAACCCACGCCTTTTCGTCCTTGTCACGGAGAATAGGCACATCCTCGGCAATTGAGCCGTCACTCGGGGTTATATCAACAACAACGCCGTTTTCGTGCATTGCCTTATAAAGCAGCTCCGGCAT
>JBJEIV010000353.1:0-7978 GCA_051877395.1 Candidatus Ornithomonoglobus sp. | reverse complement strand
GTGGAGAACGGCGCCAACCCAGTCATCGACCTGATGCCGGAGCAGAAGGACGTCGAGGATCTCGGAGGAACAATGCGTCTCGGACTTTACCCGTGCAAGATAGTTGAGGGAACGCTTGCGGAGAGGGTTTATAAAAGCAGCCTTATCTATGAGCGTCACCGTCATCGTTATGAGTACAACAACTTCTACAGAAAAGAGCTTACGGAAGCGGGTCTTACGGTAAGCGGAATGTCACCGAATGAGAAGCTTGTTGAAATGGTTGAAATTCCTTCACACCGTTATTATATCGGCGTGCAGTTTCATCCGGAATTTAAGTCGCGTCCCAACCACGCGCATCCGCTTTTTGCCGCCTTTGTGGAGGCTGCGATGAAGAAGCAGAACGACAAAAATAATTGACAGATCCGAAAGGGAATGGTTGAGTGAAGAGATATTTTCAATATATAAAACCGTATAAATTATTCTTCATTCTGGGACCCTTGCTGATGCTGACGGAGGTTGCCGGAGAGATCGTTCTGCCCAAGCTTATGGCGGGAATGGTCGATGACGGTATTATCGGCGGCAGGGGAATGGATTTTATTATACGGCAGGCAGTGCTTATGCTTTGCTGCATAGTAATACAGGCAACCGGCGGTATAGGAGGACACTATTTCTCGGTCAAGGCGGCTGTTAATTTCAGCAGTGACGTAAGAAAGGCCGTATTCGATAAGGTGCAGGAGTTTTCGTTTAAGAATATAGACAGGTTTTCAACCGGTTCGCTTGTAACAAGACTTACAAACGATATTACCCAGGTAATGAATATTACAAGAATGGGTCTTATAGCGGCGTTCCGTTCGCCGGGAATGCTTATCGGCGGCGTTATTATGGCATTTTCGATAAACGCAAGGCTTGCATCTATCATGATCGTCATGATACCGCTGCTTGCCATTGCTATATTCCTGCTTATGAGAGTGGCATTCCCGCGCTTTGACAGTATGCAGAAAAAGCTTGACAACCTAAATTCAAAGACGCAGGAGAATATAACAAATGTGCGTGTTATAAAGTCCTTTGTGCGTGATAAATTTGAAATATCACGCTTCAATGAGGCAAGCACCCAGCTGCGTGACACGACCTATAACGCTATGAAGATAGTAGTCTGCACAACCCCTGTTATGACGCTTGCCATGAACATAACAACGTTGGTTGTTTTATGGCGCGGCGGAAATGTTGTACTTGCGGGCGGTATGCAGGTCGGCGCTCTGAGCGCGATAGTGCAGTATACAACACAGATACTTTCATCACTCATGATGGTATCGATGATGATCATAAACTCAACAAGAGCCATTGCCTCGATCAAGAGAATTTCGGAGGTTCTGGGAACAGAAATCGATCTTACTGATGAAAAGGCGGCGGCTAAGGACAAGCTTGTAACAGAGGGCAGAGTTGAGTTCAGAAACGTATCGTTTAAATATTACAAGAGCCGCGAGGATAACGTATTGAGCAACGTTTCCTTCTCTGTGGAGCCGGGACAGATTTTCGGCATAATCGGTGTAACAGGCTCGGGCAAGTCATCGCTTGTGCAGCTCATACCGAGGTTGTATGATACAACTGAGGGCGAGGTGCTTGTAGACGGAGTAAACGTAAAGGATTACAGCCTGTACAATCTCCGCGAGGGAGTCGGTATGGTGCTCCAGAAGAATGTCCTTTTCTCCGGCTCAATAGAGGAAAATCTCCGCTGGGGCGATGAGGACGCGTCAGAGGATGAAATACGTGAGGCGGCGCGCGCGGCGCAGGCTGACAGCTTTGTAACAGGCTTTACAGAGGGCTATGATATGGAGCTTGGTCAGGGCGGCGTAAACGTGTCAGGCGGACAGAAGCAGAGGCTTTGTATCGCAAGAGCGCTGCTTAAAAAGCCGAAAATACTTATTCTTGACGACAGCACAAGCGCTGTTGATACCGCGACAGAGGCGCAGATACGCCGCGCGTTCACAACAACGCTTAAAGACACAACAAAGATAATAATCGCGCAGAGAATAAGCTCGGTTCTTGACGCGGATAAGATCATAGTCCTCAATGACGGCAGAATTGTCGGAGAGGGCACGCATGAAGAGCTGATAAAGACAAACAGCGAGTATCAGGATATCTATTATTCACAGATGGACAGAGAAAAGGAGGTGAGTTGAATGATTGCAAATCATTCAATAGCCGTGTTCACTTGTGAACAAACGGCGTAGGGGGTGTCGTGATATGCCTCCACAGATGGGACCCCCGGGAAAAGGCCCGGGTACATACGGCGCAAAAAAGGTAAAGCCCAAGAATATCAAAAGGGCTGTAGGGCGGCTGCTTTCGTATATCGGAGAGGACAAATTCAAGGTAGCGCTTGCGGTTGTATGCGTGCTTATAAGCTCAGGCACAAATCTTGCCGGTACATATATGTTAAGACCTATTATAAATAATCTCGGTGACAGCGGAACAGAGGTTTCCGCAAGACTGAAATTCCTGATAACAGGCTTAGGGGTCATGGCGATTATTTATCTTATAGGCGTTGTGGCAGCCTTTATCCAGCAGCGCACAATGATAAAGGTATCGCAGAATACGCTGCAAAGGATCAGGGATGATTTATTCCTGAAGCTTCAGAAGCTGAGTGTGCGTTATTACGACACAAACAGCGCCGGTGATATTATGAGCCGCTTCACAAATGATGTCGACAACATCGGACAGATGTTTGACTCCACAATATTACAGATGTTCTCCGGTGTGCTGACACTTGCGGGAACCTTAACTCTTATGATCATTACAAACATTCCGCTTACCGTCGTGACTATTGTGCTTACGCCGGTCATGGCAAAGGTCGCGGGAACGATCGCAAAGCATACAAGAAAGTATTTCGGAAAGCAGCAGAGCGCGCTGGGCGCGGTAAACGGATATATTGAAGAGACAATAACAGGTCAGAAGGTCGTAAAGGTATTCAACCATGAGGAACGCGCGAAGGAAGAATTTGCAGAGCTCAATGAAAAGCTCCGCAATGTGCAGATAAGAGCAAACTTCCTCGGCGGAATTATGGGACCGTGCATGAACGCGCTGTCGCAGGTAAACTATACCGTGACCGCGTTTATCGGCGCGGTACTGGCGCTGTTTACAAGGCTCGGCAGAATAGGCGCTTCGAGCTTTGCGGCGCTTGATATAGGCGGACTTACGGTATTTGTAAACTATTCAAAGCAGTTTTCAAGACCTATAAACGAAATCTCAAACCAGATGAATGTAATCATGTCGGCGCTTGCGGGCGCCGAGAGAGTGTTTGCGGTTATGGACGAGGAGCCGGAGGCCGCTAATGACACAAACAAGGTCAAGCTTGATAAGGTCAGGGGCGATGTGGTCGTTAAGAATGTGACCTTCGGATATAATCCGGACAAGACAATTCTTAAAAATGTTTCAATGTACGCGCACCCAGGACAGAAGATCGCGCTGGTCGGGTCAACCGGCGCGGGAAAGACGACTATAATAAATCTTCTGACAAGATTTTATGATGTAAATTCAGGCGAAATAACAATAGACGGTACAGATATCCGTGATATTGACCGTGAAAGCCTTAGAGCCAATATTGCGATGGTTCTTCAGGATACGCATTTGTTTACCGGAACCGTTATGGAGAATATCCGCTACGGACGACTTGACGCAACGGATGCCGAGGTAAGGCAGGCGGCGATGACCTCATGCGCGCATACATTTATCAAGAATATGCCAGACGGATATGATACAATGCTGACAGGCGACGGCTCTAACTTGTCGCAGGGACAGCGGCAGCTGCTTAATATCGCGCGGGCGGCGCTGTCAAAGGCTCCTATTCTCATTCTTGACGAGGCGACCTCCTCTGTCGATACGAGAACGGAGCAGAGCATTAACCGCGGTATGGACGCGCTTATGGAAAACCGTACAACGTTCGTGATTGCCCACAGATTGTCAACGATCCGCAACTCGGACGCGATAATGGTTCTCGAGCATGGAGAGATCATTGAGCGAGGAACACATGAGGAGCTGCTCGCAATGAAGGGCCGCTACTATGAGCTATACACAGGAATTAAAGAATTAGATTAAAGTGGAAGGGGAAAGTAATTAAAATGAAGGTATACCAGATGATATATACCTCGGTCAAGCATAGTCTGGCTGAACCTGAGCTTGGGCTGATAAACCAGTCCGGGCTGCGCGTATATTCGTGCTCACAGGGACTGACTCGTGAGAATATCGCGGAGCTTATGCGCTTCTCAAGCTACAGACTGCCGAAAAATGAAAGGACGGAATATCCTAAAACGCTGGGGGATCCTACAATTCCGTCAATGTTTCCGAAGGTGTTCAGAACCCTGAGACTGGCGGACGGCAGGTTTGCGGCCATTCAGTCGGTATACGCGGGGTATGATATAAACGGTGAGGAAGGCAATTTCTTTGCGCACGCGTTAGTGTTTGATGAATTTGACGATGACTTCTTTCCTGAGCAGTATTTCGGCTCGGAGCTTTTCAGGACATATCTCACAGAGCAGGAGCAGGACACAGAGCTTGTAAAGTATCTGCCGATTATTGAAAATCCCGAAAAGCCGGACGGACTTGAAGAGGAGATCACAACTTTTATAAAGCTTCATAAAAAGGAGCTGACTTATCTTATCAATCATGCGGTAACAATGCTCACATCGGAAAATCTGAAAAACATATGCATATGTACCGATGATGAATATCTTACGGAAAGATACCTTATAGCATTGAAATGGCTGCTGCCGCGTGACATTTCACGCAACACGGGTATCTCAACATACAATGTATATCTCCCTTCCGATAAGCAGGACAGGATAGTGTTTCACGGAACGGTTGACGGAAAGAATAACATCACGCGTCCGGCGATTGAGAGCAGAGAGAATTGTCTTTATGTTGATTTCGGCGCGATCGATTTTTCGGCGGTATCGACCTCAAGCCTGTTCAATATAAGCGTTGATGAGATAAGAAAGCAGTATAACAGATATAAGCTTTCATCGGTTTCGGCATATCTTGACTGGTTCTCGCTCACACAGAATACGACCTACAGCGGTATGGGCGGAAAGCTGCTGAAGTTCAAGCGTTCCGCGGGTGATGAGGCCTTTGCATTAAGAGCAAAAGAGCTTTTTGCAAATATTGATGACGAATCAATGAAGGATGTAAAGTTTGAGATCACAAAGGTAATGTACGATAATATCACATTATTTGATGATGAGGTCGAAAAGCTTACGGATATATATGTTATAGATTGTCTGAATAAGCTCTGCGCCGGAGAAAACTACGATATTGAATCGGTATTTACCGCGGCGGAGGCGTCCGAAATACAGACAAAGACCCTGATAAAGAATCTTCCGAAGTATATGGATCTTATATCCAACAACATTGAAAATATGGGAGAGAAGAATCAGCGGCTTATAATTAATTTCCTTGCGCATCTTAAGCATGCCGCAGATTATGACCGCTGGGCAGATATGATGGGCGGCAAAAAGAAGTATATTTCAACAATGGTTGAGCTTGCCGCGCCGGTTGTGATAACGGGCTATGGCTCAAAAACCTTTTCTGTTCCGGCGGGCTGGACACCGGAGGAGCTTTACGAAATAATCGCATACATTGAATCATCGACGGAGGACAGGCAGCTTTCGATGGGTTGTCTGAAATATATAACCGATCATGACGATGTAAGATGGCAGGATTACGGTATCACGATCGCGCAGCGCAAGAAGATGCCGCAGGAGGTCGAGCAGGATACCGAGAAGATCAGGAGACTTCTCACAAAGGTAGGCTATGAGCCGTACCAGCGCAACTCATATGAGATTATAAAGCGTGATATTATGGCCGACGTTGAGGACAACCGTTCCCCGCTGCTTATATCAAGGCTTTTGGCTGCCGTGTACACATGGCAGGGCGCATACGGTGATCAGCCGGAATCACAAAGACTTGCGGGCAGGATAAAAAAGCTTATACTCGAAATGCGCGCGCGGGAGCCTCAGTGCTATAATTACATGATCCCGAAGCTTGCGTTGGAGATAATTGAAACGCCGGGGCATTACCATGAGGTGATGATAAATACCGAAACAATGCCGGAAAGCTTCTGGAACTGGTTCCTCATAGGCGCAAAGCGATGCAGACGTGATGACAAAAAGCAGCTTGCATTTATAAGAATATACGAAGCAAATAAGATGAAATTAAGCAGATTACCGATAAAGGATGAACTCAGAAAAACCTTTAAGGATGAACAATAATGAAAGGAAATTTGAAACAATGAAAGATTATATGAAAAAAGTATCAGTAACAATATGCGCGGTTTCCGTATCGGCAATGCTTTGTGCCGCGTCAGTATACGCGGCGGCAGACAGCGCCAGACCGCAGCCGGGAACAGAGGCAGATTCAGCATACACAACTTCGACAGGTGATCAGGCGGTTACAGATACAACCGCGGATACAGCCGCCGTTGTTGATACAACAGCAGCCGGAACCGCGGGCGCTGCGGTAACTAACCCGACCGCAAATAATGTTACGGCAAATACCGCCGCAAATAATACTGCCAACAAGAAATATCAGTCGCGTCTCGGAGGCTTCCTCTGGTTTCTCCTTTCAGTAATTGTCAACTTTGTAATCAGCTGCTGGGTAGGCAACCGTTTCTATAAGCTTGCAAGAAGAAACGCTCAGGGCTCAAGCGAGATACGCGCCCTCCGCAAGGATATTGAAGAGAAGTTCGCTTCGACATTAAAGGATATTTCAGAGCCTGCCATTGAGGTAATAAACCAGAACGAGAGCTATGCAAGAACCGATGAAGGAATTGCAATGCCGGAAAGAAGAAGCCATATCGAGCTGAATGAGGAAGAGCGCGAAATGATGCGCAAGTGGGATGCAAGAAGAGCCTCGGCAAGAGCGGCAGAGGAGCCGGACGAGCCTGAGGAGGATGAATATTATGAGGACGAGTCTGAGGACCGCAGAGAAAGAAGACTGCCGCGTTCATACCAGCCGACACGCCGTTCGTCGGGAATAGACTTTGAGGATGACGAGGACGAGGAAATCGACGCATACGATGACGATGAAGAGGAAGAGTATGAGGAAAGACGTTCGGCAAAGAGACGTCCGTCGCGTACAACAGAACGCAGAGCGTCGGTAAAAAAAGCCGCAAAAAAGTCATCAAGCAAGGCTAAAAGATTTCTGGATAATGTTTTCCCGTTTGACGAATAATACCGAAATACAGAGTACGAAAATTGTACTCTGTATTTTTAAATTTACGAGTTTTTTACAAAATATTTCGTGAATTTTAGCCAAATATAATGTAATATAGCTTATTTGGCTAAAATGTCTAAAAAAATGAAATAATTTTATTGAAAATATAGCCTTTACTCACAAAGCAATTTGTGTTATAATAATAAAAGATAAATTGCGGGTTTCTTTGCGTGCATTTGCAATAATGCCCGTAAGGAACTTGGGATAAACTGTGAGGTGAAATCAATGGAGAACAAAAAAGAGACGCTTGGAATAAGTGAATTCCAGACTTATCTGTTCAATTCCGGTGATAACTTCAATGCATATGAATTCCTTGGCTGTCATAAGGTAAAGATAGACGGTGAGGAAGGCTTCAGATTTGCGGTCTGGGCGCCCAATGCAAAATCGGTTAAGGTTGCAAATGATGCAAACAGCTGGACCGGCGACGGAAAAGAGCTTGAGCTTTTCGGACAGACCGGTGTATGGATAGGCTTCTTTACAGATATAAAGCATGGGGATATATATAAATATGCAATCACCGCTCCGGACGGTACTGTGTATCTTCGTTCGGATCCGTATGCGGTACGATGTGAGTTAAGACCGGAAACGGCATCGGTGGCGTATGCTCTGGAGCCGTTCAGGTGGTCAGATAAGGTATGGCTTAACAGGCGTTCAAAGCAGGACAGCATACACTCGCCTATGAATATCTATGAATGTCATGCCGGATCATGGCGTATTCATGAGGACGGAAGCTTTT
>JBJEIV010000352.1:0-8092 GCA_051877395.1 Candidatus Ornithomonoglobus sp. | reverse complement strand
TACGCCGGTTCTTCCGCTCAGCACTATAAGCGCGCTGTCGGCGGCTCTTACGCCCGCCTTTATATCGCCGGCAAAGTCAAAAAATCCCGGTGTGTCAATTACATTGTACTTAAATTCCTTCCATTTAATTGACTCTATCGTTGTATTGATCGAGCACTGACGCTTTATCTCCTCGCTGTCGTAATCGGATGTTGTTGTTCCGTCCGCAGTTCTTCCGAGACGCTTTATTTCGCCCGCGTTATAAAGCATTGCTTCAACAATACCTGTTTTGCCGGATTTTCCGTGACCAAGTACGGCAATATTTCTTATGTTTTGCATAATATCTTTTCCTCCTGATTAAGTTCTTTCCGAATATTTCATCATAATAGATATTTACCACAAAAAAATGACGGATAAACATTTTTATTTCCGTCATTTTGTATAAATTTCACATTATTCCATTGTTTAATATGCCATATCTATATAGCAGGCGGCTATCTTTGCGCTCTCCGCTCTTGTGGCGTTGCCCTGCGGGTCAAGCGTGTTATTGTCCTTACCGTTAATTATCCCGGCATTGACCGCCCAGCCGACCGCGTCATACGCCCATTGCGAAACCGAAGCACTGTCGCCGAAACGGTCAAGAGGACTTCTAAAGCCCGTTGTCTCGCTGTTTTCAAGCTTTGCAAGACGGTACAGTATCGTTACAAGCTGCTCCCGGGTTATGGTATCCTCCCCGCCGAACTCGCTGCCGCTGTAGCCTGTCACTATGCCGTTGGCGCACGCCCACGCAATATACGGCGCTCTGTCGTCCTCCTCGTCTACATCTTTGAAAGTAAGCGTATAGCTTTCGCCAATGCCGCTGTAGGCGTCATACATTCTGCCTATCAGATTAATAAAATCAGACCTCGTTATATCATTCTCCGGTCTGAATATCTTATAGCCCGCGCCGTCAAAAATGTCCGAAACCTTATAGAAATACGGCGCGTACCAGCCGGAGTAGTCTATATCATAATAGTCAAGACCGCAGCTTTCTATAATGTTATCGGCTGTTTCCTTGATCACACTCTCGTCAAACACGCTCCTAAGACCGCATTCCTCAACCGCTTCCTTATACGGCACATAAGCGCCGAGAGCCGAGAGCCGCATATATGTGTCAACCGCCCTGTCATAATCATCGCCTGAAATAGCGAAAATTTCAAGAGCCGATGCCGCCGAAACGGCATATGAGATATAATACATCGGCGCGGTAAAATTATGCGGTACAGCTGTCCAGGATTTCTGCGCCGCCTCCGCGCTGTATTCAAGCTCATAATACTTCTTTATAAGCTCCGCAGCCAGAGCGTTGCATTCATCTGTTGTTATATTTTCGGCCTCATATACCCTTGTCTGCCATTCGTTAAAAAAACATCCGTCAAGCACAATGAAAATCTTTGACACTATCTGATCATAGCGCTGTGCGGCGGCCTGCTTTCCGAACAGTCTGCCGTAATACCTGCCCGCAAGAAGCTCAAGCCCCTGCGACTGTATTTCGCATGTGTCAACGGAGGTAGCCGACAGCTCGCCCATCAGGCCATTGTCAAGAACGGGATCGTTAAGTAACGCGCTGAAATGACCAAATTCGTGTATAAAGCTCTTTACCGTTTCCGCGCAATCCTCCTCATACGGCGCATTCGGGGTTACATACAGATAAGGGACTTTAAGCACCGGAAATGTGATCGTGTACGATCCGCCCGCCGGAGATTTCTTATCCGAATATGCAATATCAAAAAGCCCGCTGTCTGTCATATAATCATAGGACTGCTTAAGCTCTGTGTTTATCTGTGATAATACCTCACCCACAGCAGACTCCACCTCAGACTGTGAACTCAAAACAACGCTCTCACCCAGAGCGGACACCGGCGCTATAAGCTCTCTTACAAGCGGCTGAAAATATTCAATCACGGCATCTGAAAAATCCTCGATATCCTCCGCCGAATAATCGCGCCCGTAAACCGCCTCATTTGCAAAATCCGCATAATTATCATAGCCCTGCTCCGCCGCGATCCTGTTTCTCAGCTGCACAAGCTCTATATAAATTTCCGCGCACGCGTCACTGTCACCGTAAGAATCATTGTACTTACTCTGAAGCTCCATCTCCTGTTTGCACAGCTCATAATATTTATCTGAAGGCAGCGAATCAATATACTCTTTAAGCTCGTCCGCGTCACCGAAAATATTCTCCAGAATATAATCATAATCACTTTTATAGACCTTTTCAATTATTTTTGCCGCCTTCCGAGACGCTTCGACCGCTGCGTCTGACGCTTCTATGCGCTTCTCCGTATTTTCCTTCGAATAATCACTGTCTGACCGGAGCTGCGCTATCGAATATTCCTCCTGCGCAACACACAAGCCCTCATACGCCGATTGCAGCAAGGACATAATTTCCGCCTCATGACCGTCATAATATACAACCGCTTCCAGCTCGTCCGATATTGCGTCAAGCTCTGCGGTATCATATTTTTCATATTTAAGACTGTCTCCCGAAGCCTCGCCGTACTGCCGGCCGCAGTAGTATTGTGTATCAGAGGAGAACGCCGTAAGCTGAACAGCCGCAATGACTGCGGCTGTTATGATTGCAGTAATTTTTTTCATATATAATTCACCCTTTAATCCTCAAATTGTCATCTCACTTTGCCGCGGCCGAGTGATTTACTGCCAGTTGTATATACAGGCAGCCTTAACAAGCTCTATACACGCGTTTATATCCTTCTTTGACGCCATTTCCGACGGAGAATGTATATAGCGCGTAGGAATTGAAATTCCGCCCGCTCTTACTCCGCCGCCCGTAAGCGCGATCGCTCCGGCATCCGTGCCGCCGTCAGCCATGATTTCCGACTGATACGGAATTTTATTCGCCGCGGCAAGCTTTCTCAGCGCAGCGACAACGTGAACATCGCACATGACCGAGTTATCCATTATCTTTATTGCCGCGCCCTCTCCAAGCTTAACATCCATAACAGGACATGACGGAGTGTCGCCCGTATCTGTTACGTCCACCGCGATCGCATAGTCCGGCATAATTCCGAAGGCGGCAGTTCTCGCGCCGCGCAGACCTACCTCCTCCTGTGTGCTGAACACAAAATAGAGATCGTTTTCGCTTTCCTTTATTTCCTCCATTGCCTTCAGAAGAACATAGCAGCCCGCGCGGTTATCGAGAGCCTTTGATATTATCGTGTCGCCCCTCTGATAAAATTCTCCGTCAAATACCGCGGTATCGCCGGTATTGATCAGCTTTTCGGCGGCCGCCTTGTTCTTTGCGCCTATATCTATATAGAGCTTTGAAAGCTCCGGCTTTTCGTTAAACGCCTTTTCCTCGGAGCCTATAACGCCGATCGTTCCGTTTTCAAAGCGTACCCGACGATGCTGAAGCTCCTTTACATAAAGACCGCCGACCGCTCCGAAACGGATAAAGCCCTTATCGTCTGTATATGTCGCGATAACGCCGATTTCGTCCATATGCGCGTCAAGCATAAGCTTTTTTCCGTTTCCCGGTCTGTGCGCTATTATCGAGCCGAGAGTGTCCTCGCTTACCTCATAGCCGAGACGCTCCGCCTCCTCCTTTATTATATCCCTTATCGCGCTCTCTCTGCCTGACGGCGCGTCAGCCTCAGTCAGCCTTTTGAGTAATTTCATCTATGATCACATCACTTTCTTTTACAAATGAACAGCACAGGGCTGTAACAGCGTTTATATCATTCTTATTCATCAAGGACACCGGAGTGTGCGAATAGCGGCACGGTATGCCCGCAACCGCCGTCACCGTTCCCGACGAAGCGTTCACAACCGCTCCTGCTATTGTCGTCATAACTGACGAGGTCTTGTTCTGTATTTTTATCCCGCTGCGGACAGCCATATCCGAAACCGCCGCTGTAAGCCTTGTGTCTGCAATGCTTGTCTTGTCCATGTATTCAATTACCGCGCCCTCGCCCAGCCTTGCTATGGGCTGCTCCGATTTATAGGTATCGGCGGCTGCAACGGTATCAACAATAAGCGCGTAGTCCGGCTTTATTTTATATGCCGCGGTTTTCATGCCTCTGCCCGGAATCCGGCACGGGATCTCACGCTGTGTTGAAAATACAAAGTATGTGTCATACGCCGGCGCCTCATCAAGCGCCGCAACAAGACATGATGTACCGAAGCGGTCAAGCGCCTTGCCCTTGACGCAGTCGCCAAGCTCGCAGAATTTTGTGTCAAAGGTTATATAATCGCCCAGAGATACTCGCTTTAACGCCGCCTTTTTGTTCTTTGCGCCTATATCGATATAAAGCCCATCCGTTTCGACCGCTGCCTCGCGCTCGCTTTTTTTCTGCAGATGTATCGCCTTCATGCCTATAACACCCCTGACATCGTCGCCTATTCTCACGCGCTTTGAAACAATCGTCCTCGGATCTATCGAGCCTACAGGCTTGAATTTTATAAAGCCCGTGTCTGTGATCTCGCTTACTATAAAGCCCGCCTCGTCAATATTTGTTCCGATGAGTATCTTATATTTATCCGACATTCCCCGCTTAAAGGCTGTTATGTTTCCCATTGAGTCCACATCAACCCTGTCGCACTTGCTCTTTATCTCGGAAAGTATATATCTGCGCGCCTCGTCCTCATTGCCTGATACGGCGTTAAGCTCGCTGAGCCTTTTTAAAGTGAAAGCCATGATATATCACTCTCCAATCCTTTTATAAATTCAGCAAGCAGCGCCGCCGTTGCCTTTACATCCGAAACCGCAAGCGTTTCAACGGAGGTGTGCATATATTTAAGCGGTATCGAAAGCAGCGCCGTGGGTATTCCGCCGCCGCAAACCTGTATCTCCCACGCGTCCGTTCCCGTGCAGCCGCCGTCAACGTCTATGCACAGCTTTATATCCTTGCTCTTTGCGGTCCTCTCAAGCCTGTCCGTAAGCCTTGGGTGCAGATTCGGTCCCTTTGAAAGAACGGTTCCCGAGCCGACCTCAAAAGCGTTTTTGCTGTTATCGGGGGTTATTCCGTGTGTTACGTCAACCGCGATCGCAATATCGGGAGCAATCGCAAAGGAGGTGGTTTTTCCGCCGCGGCAGCCTACCTCCTCCTGTACCGCCGCAACCGCGTAAACATCACATTCAAGCGCCTCGCCGCGCAGCTTCTTCATCGCGCCTATAAGAGCGGCAACGCTTGCGCGGTCGTCCATTGTCTTTGCGCTCATCTGCTTTTTGCCCAGCATCCCCACAGACTGCGGCAGCGATATGCTGTCGCCCGCGGTTATAAGCGACTTAACTGTTTCGGCGTCAAGTCCGGTGTCTATTGCCATATCCTCTCTCTTATAGCTTTTTGACGCGTCGGTAAGCTCCTTGGGCATAACGCCTATAACGCCGTAAACGTCTATTTTGCCGTGAATACACACCTCAAGGGACGGGAGTATTCTTTCGTCAACGCCGCCGACATCGGTAAAGGTAATAAAGCCCTCGTCGGTTACGGAGGTGACCATAAGTCCTATTTCATCTATATGCGCCTCGATCATGACCTTAGGCGCGTTTTGTATGCCGCACTTCTTACAGGCAATAACTGAGCCTAATGCGTCTGTTTCCACAGTGTCGCAGAACGGCTTGAATAATCTTGCGATCTCACGGTTTGTCCGCGACTCATGTCCCGAAATGCCCCGCAGATTGCTCAGATGCTGTATCAGATTTTCCATTGGCGCTAATCACTCCAGTTCATTTACTATTTTCTTAAAGAGGTTGCCCCTCTCCTCAAAGTTGCGGAACATGTCAAAGCTTGTTGACGCGGGAGAAAGAAGAACCACATCTCCCTCATCCGCCTTTGACCTTGCCGTGTTTACTGCCTCCTCATAGCTTGACGCCCTTATGATCTCGACCTCGTCCGCTCTGCCTGTGGCTCCTAACGCGTCCTCGATCTTATCGCTTGTCGCGCCTATTAAGATAAGCGTCTTTACATGATCAGCAAGCGGCGCGCCAAGCGCGTCATACGGAATACCCTTGTCCTTTCCGCCGCCGATCATAATTACCTTATCACTAAATACGTTAAGGGTGTTTATCGTTCTGTTCGGGCTTGAATCAATTGAGCTGTTGTAATACTTAACACCGTCAAGGATCCTTACAAGCTCTATTCTGTGCGGCACACCGCCGAACTCCTTCGCAACGCTTACAATCACATCACGGCTCACAAGTCCCTCGACCGCCGCTATCGCAGCCATGTAATTTTCCACATTGTGCATACCCGGAATCTTTATATCCTTTATATCAAGCACCGGCTCGCCGCTTGCGTATATCGTGCCGTTTTTAAGGCATATCGGCGAATTAAGGCTCTTTGAGAACATACGAACATTAACGTGCGCAAGCGGAAGAAGCGCCGCGCTGTCGGGATTGTCGGCATTGAGCACAAGCTTGTTGTCCCTTGACATATGCGTAAAAATATTTGTTTTCGCGTCTATATATTCGTCATAATCCGTGTGCCAGTCAAGGTGATTGGGGCTGAGGTTCGTTATAACGCCTATTTCGGGCGAATACTTCATTGTGTGGAGCTGGAAGGACGAAAGCTCAAGAATCACATAATCGTCCTCTGTCATTTTATCCACCTCTGCAAGCAGCGGATTTCCGATATTGCCGCCGAGCCATGTCTTATAGCCGGCTCTTGTCATCATCTCATTTATAAGCGTTGTGGTTGTTGTCTTTCCGTCCGAGCCGGTAACCGCGATTATATGCGAAGGACATAATTCAAAGAAGGTTTCCATTTCGGATGTAATATGCGCGCCGCGCTCTGCCGCCGCCTTTAGCTGCGGAACATCTACGCGCAGTCCGGGGGTCTTAAATATTATATCATCCGTTATATTGTCAAGGTAGTCCTTGCCGAGATTAAATTTCACGCCAAGCCTTTCGCATTCCGTATACTTGTCACCGAGCCACTGCGCGTCATGGGCGTCGCACGCCGTAACCTCCGCTCCCGCTTCTACCAGATATTTTATAAGCGGAAGATTTGAAATACCTATACCAATAACCGTTACTTTCTTTCCCTTAATACTCTCTCTGAATATATCAGCTTTTGTCATTTTTAGACATCTCCTTGTTAGTTTGTTTTAAGGTTTTGACATTCATACCTTATAATTATACTAAATTTTTTCCTGATTGTAAAGGTATTTTGAAAATAATTTGAAACTTATAAATTCATCTCGTTACTATTCAGGCATGCACAGACAGCGGTCATTATCTCCGGCGCTCCGCACCCTTCTCACCGCCATGCGCCTCCGACAACAACCGCTGCCTGTGCATTTTCGATAGGACAGTAACTTCATCTCACAATAAGGTCTGATTTTAAATAAAAAACCACAGGAATAATTATTGATTTCCTTGAAGGTATATGATATAATTCGTATTAACATTAATATTATTAACGGATAAACGACAAAAATGAGGAGGTAAGAATATGAGCAAGCATTTATCACCGGAAATAAGAGTTCCTATTGACGCGGACAATGTGTCAATAAGACGAAATGAGGAGAAATGTATAAAGTGCGGGCAGTGCAGGAATATCTGTAGGGATTACATATCTGTTCTCGGAAATTATGATCTGACGCAGACTGACGACAGGGCAATCTGCATAAACTGCGGGCAGTGCGCAAATGTCTGTCCGGTCGGTTCAATAACGGAGCAGTATGAGTACGGAAATGTCCTGCTTGATTCTATGGAGGATGACAAAATCGTGATCGTCAGCACTTCTCCGTCCGTGCGCGCGGCTCTCGGAGAGGAATTTGGCATGACAGACGGCTCCTTTGTGCAGGGCAAGATGGTTTCTCTGCTGCGCAGGCTGGGAGCGGATTATGTTCTGGATACAAATTTCAGCGCGGATCTAACAATTGTTGAGGAAGCAAGCGAGCTTATCGAACGCATAACCAAGGGAACCGGACCGCTGCCGCAGTATACAAGCTGCTGTCCGGCATGGGTTAAATTTGCCGAGCTGTATTATCCCGAAATACTGCCGAATATCTCAACAGCTAAAAGTCCTATCGGTATGCAGGGTCCGACAATCAAGACGTATTTTGCGAAGAAAATGGGCATTGACCCGAAAAAAATAGTAAATGTGGCTCT